>PUNP01000129.1 GCA_003551785.1 Candidatus Brocadiaceae bacterium
CCTTCTTGATACCCGGCACTTCGGCGGTAACGACCGCTTTTTCGCTGCCGGACCATACATTCACCGGTGGAAAGGAATCGAGCATCCCGGCCATACGCGCGGGGCCAAACAGCCGATTCATACGCCGGCTCAACCTTTCAAGCTCGTTCAACGGGTCTCTTCTGATACTTGCATCTCTGTCCCAAATAACCATCTTCTTGCCTCCTTGAGTTTGTCTGAAGTATAAATTGTTAAAATGCACTGGAATTTTTGTAAAATTCATATCCTTTACATAATAATCACCTCCCTCTGATCCGGATAAACTGGCTGCGACCGGTACGTCCGTCCAGAACTCGCAGCAGAACGCCTGTTTCGGGCGTAGTTTCATCGATAGCGCTGTGGAATTCTCCGATATCGGTGACGGATTCCCGATTGACGGAAAGAATGACATCACCCGGGTTAAGAACATCCACCGCGGGACTGTCAGGGGCAACATCAACCACCATGACGCCTTCCAGGTCGGGGGCCTCGAAATGCCGGCGCACTTCATCGGTGACCGGATCGACTTCTATTTTCAGCCACGTTTCACCGGGCGGCGCCTCTTCTTCCATCAGGCTGCCGACTTCGAGTTCGAGTGTCTGTTTTTCCTCATCACGGAAGATTTCCACCTGGACAACCTCACCGGGTGTAGTTTCGGCGACGGCGAATCTCAGGTGAGTAAAATCCTCGACTTCTATATCGCCCCAGCTCACGACGATATCGCCGGGTTCGAGTCCCGCCTCCTCGGCGGGTGAGCCGGACACCACCTCGTTGACAAGCGCGCCCTCGGTGCGGTCGTAACCGAACGATTCCGCCAGCTCGGGCGTGACATCAGCGCCGTAGATGCCCAGATAACCGCGCTGCACCTCTTCACCGGCAATCATGGCATCCAGGATCGGCTTGGCCATGTTGACGGGTATGGCGAGTCCTATGCCCATATGGCCGCCCGTCGGGCTAATAATAGCGGTATTGATACCCACCACTTCACCTCTGAGATTCACCAGCGGCCCTCCGCTGTTGCCGGGGTTGATTGCGGCATCGGTCTGGATCAGGTTCTCATAGCGGGCAAGACCGACGGCTCTGCCCTTGGCGCTGACGATGCCGGCACTGACCGTGGAGTCCAGCCCCATAGGGTTTCCGATCGCGATGACCCATTCGCCGAGGTGAAGTTCCTCGGAGTCGCCGAAGACCGCCACCGGCAGTTCTCCCAACTCTCCTTCTAAAGCGATAACCGCCAGCTCCGTTGGCTCATCAGCCCCCGCCTTCTGCGCATCGAATTCGCGTCCGTCGGGAAGCTTGACACTAATTACGTCGGCTTCGGCGACCACATGGTGATTGGTCAGTATGTGTCCTTCGTCGTCAATAATGATTCCGGAACCCAGCCCCCGCTGTCTGAACTCCCGCTCTGGTTCCCTTTGCGGCCCAAAGGATTCCTCTGATTCGGGGCCGAAGAACTCTTCGAACGGGTGGCGGCGGGGCTGCACCTCTACACGTCTCTCGGCCTCGATCCACACGACCGACGGGTAAACCTCTTCAGCAGTACGGCGAAAGATGTCGCCGAGATTATACGCCAGCTCCGAAAGCCGCTCGAGGTCTTCTTCCTGTCCTTCACTCGGGATATCCTGTGCAGGCGCGGCATGAAGATTGGAAACCATGGTTGAATGTCCCATACTGAAATATGCGGCACAAACGGCAAATAAAACTGCAACGAGTCGACGGTAAATTTTTCTTTCTGTCATGTTGATCATCATTCTGCCTCCAAAACGAAAATTTGCATTGATACTCACTGAAATACACTTTAATGTCAAGGGAGATCCGGCAGTCTTTCATTGGCCTCCAAAAGCAACTCGCGCGCCCGGTCCGGCCCCCTTGCATCCAGTACACGGGCGGCAAGCTGTTGGGCTTCAGTAAAGTTGATCGAACGAATAAGCTTTTTGATTCTCGGCAGACTCTGCGGCGGCGCCAGGCTCAGACTGTCCAGTCCCAGCCCTACCAGTAGCGGTGTATAGAGCGGCGTACCGGCCATCGCACCGCACATACCGACGGGGATGCCCGCATTCCTGGCGGCGTCCACGGCCTGCTTGATCAGTTTCAAAACGGCCGGGTGTTCGGGTCTGTACAGTCCGGCCACATTATCATCAGCACGATCGACAGCGAGGGTGTATTGGATCAGGTCGTTCGTGCCGATACTGAAGAAATCGGATTTTTCAGCCAGGGCATCCGCACACATTGCAGCGCTGGGAAGTTCTATCATCACCCCCACCGGCATGTCCGGATCATATTCCTCTCCGGCATCATCCAGCTCGCTCTTCACCTCATCAAGGATTTTCCGGGCTTCCTCCAGCTCTTCGACACCGCTGACCAGCGGGAACATCAAGCTGACGCTGCCCGATGCGCCGGCTTTAAGTATGGCGCGCAACTGCGGCTTGAACACATCCGGATTTTTCAGGCAATAACGCAGCGATCGCAGTCCCAAAAACGGCTTTTGTTCTTTGATGTCCGGCTCAGCCCCTATCAGTTTATCGGCCCTGATATCCAGCGTCCGCATCACAAGCGGGGCGCCTTGCAGATTATTAACTGCTTCCATATAGGTGTGAAAATGCTGGTCGGTCGAGGGGGTTTTATCCGAGTCAAGGAACAGCAGTTCAGTGCGGTACAACCCGACGCCCTCGGCTCCATACTCCAAGGCTTTAGTTATTCCTTTTGGGGACTCGATATTCACCATAAGTGAGACGCGATGATTTCCATCCCGGGTTTCGGATGGCAGTTCGTGCATCTCTTCTATCAAGTGCCGTTCCGATTTCTCCATTTCCCGATGCTGGTTGTAATAGCGCGCACATGTACCTTGGTCCGGCTCGATAATAACATCGCCCTGGGTACCATCAACGATGATAGATTCTCCACCCGATATCCGGCTGGTAATGTTTTCCAGGCCCACTACCGCGGGGATGCCATAAGCGGAGGCGATGATGGCGGTATGACTTGTCGGCCCGTCGGTGTCGGTTGCCAATCCTTTGACTTTTCCCGTATTGACCGACGCGATCTGTGTAGGAGTAAGCGAATGCGCCACCAGCACGACTTTATCCTGAAGCTCGGAAAGCTCTTCACCCTCATGGCCGAGCAGATGCTTAAGCAACCGGCGTTCAAGATCATTCAGGTCGGCAACGCGCGGACTCAAAAAATCGTTCTCCCTGAACTTGGCGCGCCAACGGCGCATGACACGGGCTACGGCGTATTCGGCGGTATAATATTTATTTTCGATAGTTTCATAAAACTCTTCACGGAAGGATTGGTCTTCCAGCATTCCGGCATGGCCGACAAATATTTCAGCTATTTTAGGGTTTGTCTCTTCGCCAAGAGTTGTAGAAAATTGGTGGAGCTCATCCACCACCTCATCCATTGCCCTCTCCAGCTTATGGATTTCGTATTGTGTGTAATCTTCAGAGATATAATTGGCCGCTATTCTGATGTTCTCCGACTCAAGCAGAAAAGCTTTGCCAACTGCTATACCTGACGATACGGGTTGTCCTTGTTGATTGATCATAATAACTTATTTTAAAATTTGATTGATTTTATATTCGTTATGTTAAATATTGTCGTTGGTTTATGAAAGGTTCGGGTTAAAGCCCATGGACAAAATCTTCGAATTTTCTTATTTGTCTCGGATGCCTGAGTGCTTGCAGAGCCTCTTCCTGTATCTGGCGTACACGCTCACGGCTGATCTCAAGGAACTTGCTTACATCGTCCAGTGTGTGAGAATGGCCGTCTTTGAAGCCCAGACGCAACCTCAGTATCTCTTGCTGTCTGTATGTAAGGGAATTCAACGCATTATCTATACATTCACTCAGAATGTTATTGTCCACAACGGTCGTCGTTGGACTCTCGGTGGTGTTTTCAATAATATCCTTCAGAGGTCGGTTATCATTATTATTTGACTGATGATTGTCTATCGGATAGTCGAGCGTAGCAGGTTTTTGCTCGACGCTGAGCAACTGCTGAATTTTTTCGCGGCTCATTCCGATTCCCTCGGCGATATGGTCCACGTTGGGTTCCTCTCCGAGTCGTTTGTTTGCCTCTCTTCTGAAATTGTGAATGTCGGCGAGCTCGGCTTCTACATGCACGGGCAGCCGTATCATTCTGCTCGTATTTTTCGTTGCACGAGTTATCTGCTGTCGAATCCACCAGGTAGCGTAGGTGCTGAACTTATTCCCTAAGCGGTGATCGAACTTTTCAATAGCCCTCATCAACCCGATATTGCCTTCCTGGATCAGGTCCAGAAAATCTAAACCCCGCCCACGGTAGCGTTTGGCTATATCAACTACCAGCCGAAGGTTGGCTGCGGAAAAATCCTGCTTCAAGCTGACATAGCTGTCATGCATATTCTTGAGTTGTTTGAATTGACGCTTAAACACCGGCGCCGGCATACAGAGCATATCTTCAATCTCCGCCGGCGTTGAGTCAAGGTCCTTCTCCTCTGCCGGTGTGCTGCAACTTTTCCTTTGGTTCTCTATTTTTATTAACCTCTCATGCAAGGACTCAATCTTGCCGATAAACGGCTCGACGTGCTCTGTTTTGAAACGGCATTCTTCGATGAGCAAGCGCATTTTCTTACATAAATTCTGTATACTCCGCGTGAGATGCGGATTTGACGGATGCGCATGCTCTCCCGCTTTTAGCTGTTGACGTCCTTTCCCCCACAACTCATGCACCTTAGATTCAAGCAATTGCAGGGTCTCCAGATTTTGACTCATTTTAGTCCTTAAAGCCTCTCTATCGTCTAAGCCCACCCCATCCAAATTAACAATCTTGACGGGATTAAGTTCTTTATCACGCCACTTTTGCATTGTCTGGCGGCACTCGGCGACTACCGGCAAGAATTCGAGGAGACATTGACGAAACCTGACCTGGAAAAAGTCTATTTGCTTAAGAAGATGCAGTTCCTCTTCATTTGTGAGGAGCGGCCACTGCCCCATTGAATTCAGGTAAGTGCCTAATGAATCCTTTTGGCTTCCGGAGCGGGTGGAACGACGATCTGTTTTTAGTTCACTGTTTTTCATGTTTTCGGGTGCAATACTTTAGAGGATAAGAGTTGTTTTGAAAGTAACTGGGGGAGGAACACAGTCCCCCCCCCTAGAATGTTGAGATTTCCAGAACCGCCTATTAGTACTGATCATCTTCCGGTTCGGGCAACTATTAACCCTCCTCCGGTTCCAGCGGTTCCGGATCGACAGGTTCTTCCGGCTCAATAGGTTCATCCGGATCAATCGGAGCGGGTTCTTCCGGGCATCCGGTAAACGTAATGGCAACAGTGGCGAGAAGTACACTCACTAAACCGGAAAACAACATTTTCACTGCTCGATTTCTTTTTAACATTTTCCTGCCTCCTATTCGCAAAAAGTTTCAAACTAACGATTCACCTTCACTTAAAACAGAATGTAGTGAACTATCCTGTTCAGTCAAGTTATAAAGCAAAGTATATGCCAGTCGTTGGCCGGCACATAGGCAGAGATTATATCACCATGTATATAAACACCTTGTGAATCGCAGCTTTGGTACTGTTGGATAGGAGACATTTTGACACTTTCCCGCCTGCAAAGGACAAAAAAGCAGAGTGATTAGAGAAAAGAGCGGCTAAGCACGGGAAATAACATGGAGAGACAGCCCTATGACAGTTAGACAAGTCCAGATGGGCAGAAATGACAGATTGGCACGGTTAGGTTCGTAGTGAGCTCTTTCAGGGGCTCCGGAGTCTCGGGTATCCAGTGGAGATTCGGAGAGGCAAAGTGTACTGTCGATTGCGCTTCGCCGGCTTGGGCGCACGCAAGATGCGTGCTATACGTATGACAGGCATCTTGCCTGTCCGTTGGAGTCTCGGATATCCAGTGGAATTTCGTATAGGAAAAGTGCACTCTCAATTGCGCTTTGCCGGCTTGGACGAACGCAAGATGCGTGCTATACGTATGACAGGCATCTTGCCTGTCAAGGGCGCTACGAGTCATATTTTCTGGCAGGTGCCTAACCTTTGCCCCCTGCGGAGACGGACACGCCGGAATCTGGAATGATCAATGAGTGTTCAACAACTCCCCGCTTTTATTGTTTTTCAGAACGAACCGAAATACCGTATTCTTTCAACCGGCGGTAAAGCGTTCTCTTACCTATACCCAGCTCCCCGGCGGCAGCCGTTTTGTTGCCATCGTGGCGGCGCAAAGCTTCCTCGATCATCAGTCGCTCCATCTGCTGAAGGGTTTTGGGCCGGCAGGCATCCGCTTCACCAAGGGCGCTTTCGTCCCCCTGCCCCTGCATTTCTGGCGGAAGGTGGGACATCTCGATCATATCCCCGTCACACATAACAAAGCAATGTTCGATAACGTTCTCCAGCTCGCGCACGTTGCCCGGGAATTTCTGCGCCATCAGCGTGGCCATCACTTCACCGGTGGCATCTCTGACATTCCTGTTTTTCAGGCGGTTGAACTTGCGGATGATATGGTTGGCCAGCAGCGGAATATCCTCCTTTCTTTCCCGCAGCGGTGGCGGCACCAGGCGCACGACCTTGATCCGGTAGTAGAGGTCGTCGCGAAACCGGCCGCTGTTCACCATATCCCACAGGTTTTTATTTGTTGCCGCTATCACGCGCACGTCACAGGTGCGTGGGGTTGATGCCCCGACCGGCATAAAGGTGCCGTCCTGGAGCACTTCCAGCAGTTTGACCTGGAGGTTCAGGGTCATCTCGCCGATTTCATCCAAAAAA
>PUNP01000347.1 GCA_003551785.1 Candidatus Brocadiaceae bacterium
GATCCCGACCGCACCCGATATACTCCCAGAACCTGGTTCAGCCCCATCGCCGTCTCACCGTCGCGCAACAGCTCCAGCCACAGCGCATAATCCTGCCGCCGGCGAATCAACGGCATATACCGCTTGCCAAACACGTTCGTGTCGTACATCGCTGTTAAGCACCCGACATAACAGGTTTTAAGGAGATCCCGATAACGCAGTCGGGGCGGGACGCCAACCGGTGAAAGATACCGCCCATCCTCGTCGACACGCTCATAAGCGGCATACGAAAACGCCGCATTATTCTCCCGCATAAACGCCAGCTGGCGCTCGAGCTTATGCGGCAACCACAGATCATCCCCGTCCAGAAACGCGATATATCGACCGCGTGCGGACTCGATCGCGGTATTCCGCGCCACTGCGGCCCCGCCATTACGCTCAAGCCGAAACACCCGTATCCGCGAGTCTTCTGCTGCTAGGTCCTCAACGATCTCCGCCGAGCCATCCTCGGAAGCGTCATCCACAACGAGAAGCTCCCAATCCTCCCAAGTCTGCGCCTGGACCGAGGCAATCGTTTCCCTAATGAACGCGGCACCGTTGTGCACAGGTGTCACAATGGACACAACCGGCGTCATACAGACACCCCAGTCACTTCGAGGTTTCGGCGCAGTTTCCCATCACCCACGACAAGAACCTCCACGCGAAGCGCCTGTCGGTTCAGCTCGCGGGCCAAGTCCAGCAAATACTCTGGACCGTGTGCTGGCCCTAATCCACCACAGTACAAAAGCTGTTTCTTTCCGAGATTTGACCCTCCGTCATCTCCAGCTTCGGATAAGGCATTTTCTGCGTAGTCGATGTCCGCCCCATTTGGAATCACAGAGATTTTCTCAAGAGGGACACGTTTTCCAGAGATGAAATCCCTCATCGTGGGCGTAAGGGCCACAATGTTTTTCGAAGAGCGATACGCAAAACTCTCCAGCTGATAAGCAATATAGCGGCTCGCAGATCCCCGCAAAGCGCCCAACGCGATGGGGACATCGGGCCAGAGGTCTCGCACCTCAAACACCAACGGCACCTTCTGCTTTCGTGCCGCATAGGCGCCCGGTAGCGCGATCGTCAGTGGCGTACTCGTGGCAAACACCACATCCGCCGGGATCGAGGCTGCCTTCCGGGCTGCCTGCCAGGCAAAGCGGACAAAAGCGCGCATCCGCTCGGAATAACTCATATGGTTGGAATACGGCACCGGAAGCCAATGCACCCGAATGCCCGCCTCCTCCGTCTCGTACCAGTCGCGCTCGCCGCCTTCTTCCCGCCACGAGGTGACCATGTTCACGTCATGGCCCATGGCCACGAGCCGCCGCGCCATCTCGTAGGAGCGTGTGCCGCCGGACATCTCCGGGGTGTTGAAATACTGGTGCAGGTATGTAATTCGCAAAATGAAACCCTGAACGTATTGGCAATATGTGACTACTGGACGCGAGTGGCCGAGCAACCCCAGGTCCCACATGACCTTCGGCGGACAATCCGTCTGTGCCGATTTTCGATTTGAGTTCCCGTTGGAGTATCAAACGCACCCCTACCCATCCTCCTCGATCCGATGCTCATCCATCTCACCGATCAAGATCCTCAGAACAATCAGACCACCACAAGAATCTGAATGATGCATTTTCCCCGCGGCCAACGCTTTACCGAAGGGGAAAAGCGGGACGTCTTACAGCCGCAGATCCACAACCTCGCGCGGGAGCAGATACTTTAAATCGTACAGTACGTGCGGATGTCGACCGAAGGCCCGGATGCCATCCGCGTCTAGTTCGGAGAAGTCGCGGTGGGCGACCGCAACCACCACACCGTCGTACACCCCTGCTTCCGGCTGCACAATGGGTACGATCCCCATCTCGCGCTCTGCCTCGGCCCCATTCACCCAAGGATCATACGCGTCCACCGACAGCCCGTAACTTTCAAGCTCGCGCACCACATCCACCGCCCGGCTATTACGCAGATCTGGCGTGTTTTCTTTAAAGGTCAGCCCCATCACCAGCACCCGCCCGCCCTGGACCCGCGCACCGGTCTGAAGCATGGCCTTCACCATTTGGCTGGCCACGTACGCGCCCATGTCATCGTTCAGGCGCCGACCGGCTAGGATGATCTCCGGGTGATGCCCGACCTCCTGCGCCTTGTGCGTCAAGTAGTACGGGTCCACTCCGATGCAATGCCCACCAACCAGCCCGGGCCAAAACGGCAGTAAATTCCATTTGGAGCCTGCTGCTTCCAGTACCTCCTGGGTATCAATCCCCAATCGGTTGAACAGAATCGCCAGTTCGTTGATCAGCGCAATGTTCACATCCCGCTGGGTATTCTCGATCACCTTGGCCGCCTCCGCCACGCGGATGTTACTGGCTCGGTACGTCCCGCCCGTGATCACCTCCCGATACAGCCTATCCACAAACCCGGCGACCGCCGGAGTAGAGCCGGACGTCACCTTGCGGATGGTGGTTACGGTATGCTCCCGGTCTCCCGGATTCACACGCTCCGGACTGTAGCCAGCAAAGAAGTCGCGGTTGTACGTCAGCCCCGACACGCGCTCAACCACCGGAATGCAGTCTTCCTCCGTCGCCCCCGGGTACACCGTAGACTCGTACACCACTAAATCACCGGACGAAATAGCGCGCCCTACGGTCTCGCTGGCGGCCAATAACGGCCGAAGATCCGGCCGACTGTGGGCGTCGATCGGCGTCGGAACCGTCACGATAAACACATTACAATCCGCCAGCGCGGCAGAATCATCCGTCACCCGCAAGTGCGCCGCTCCTGCCAATGCGTCGTCGGTCACCTCTAGGGTATCGTCGTGTCCGGCCCTCAGCGCGGCCACCCGCGGACCATTCACGTCGAAGCCAATCACCGGGCGCTTGGCCCCAAACGCCACTGCTAGGGGCAGCCCCACATAGCCCAGGCCAATTACCGCGATCCGAACATCCTGCAGATCCATCACTCGCGCATCCTCTCTCGCTCGTTTTCTCGCGCCAAGGTGGTCCACACCCTCAA
Source organism: Candidatus Brocadiaceae bacterium (assembly GCA_003551785.1). Next base: position 3,022 of record PUNP01000347.1, read on the forward strand.
TCTGGAACCCCTTAAAGAGACGCGAATCAACGCCACCGCTTTCGGTTCCGAGCCTCAGCGAAGGGTGTATAAAAAAACACTGAGGCCTTGACTGCGTGAATTGAGCCGTACAAGCGCCGAAAACGGCCCTTACAGCCCCAAATCCGAACTAACACAGCGAACTCTGCCCACAAGACTGGCAGGCTGGCTATGCCCCGAAAGGAAAGGGCCTTAATCAGTTTTTCTTAGCCTAGATCGGAAAAGAGCTAAGGCCGCTCGTCTAATCGTTTTTGAATACCCGACAATCACCACCAAGGGCTTGAGCGACCGGCGCCGACACCCTATCGTACTTCAACATATAAAGTAGACGATAAAGCCGCCTCCTTCCCAACAAATAACGGAACGGAACTTTAAGCATCTGCTTTACCTTTACCCAAATACGCACGGGCTGCCGGACAACCCTAGCCGTATCCCTTAAACCATGGGAGCTTGACACTCCACCCAAATCAAACACCGACGAAACACATTCACAGAATAACCATTCATAACGCAAAGAAATAGTCTTTTTCCATACGCTATCCGCTGACACTGAATAATCTAGAGAAAAAGGGGTTTCGATTAAGACCCTTGTCGGGCAAAATATTCCCTGATGCCCAACCTCCTGAAGTTTTTTCTTTTCACTCTTCGCAGAAGGCCTCAGATAAAAGTCTTCTTCGTAAGACTGAAGCGTATAGCAACAAACTATAGAATCCGCGAGGCTGACTTTTTCCTGGAGAGCCAAAATTGAAAACCCACCAAAAAACACATCACCGGAATTCATGAATACCACTGAATCACCACCGCACAGGCGAACACCCTTATTCATTGCATCATAAATCCCAGCGTCCGGCTCGCTTATAACCTTCGAACGGTATTCTTGGGCTTCTTTTACAACCTGATCAAACCCATCGCTTGACCCCCCGTCCACTATAACATGCTCAAGTCGCGCACCACACGCGACCTGCCTTTTTACTGACTCAATAGTTTTCGCCAATCCAGAACTATTGTTATAGTTTACGGTAACAACAGAAACAAGTCCAGACATTAAACCACACCTAATACTGACAGAGATACGCGTCAAATACGCGAACACGAAGATGCCTATTAAACATGAATACGTACCGACAAAATACGCCTGACAAAGCACATCAGAAAAAACATTGCGACCACCACACCCGCCACAGATCTAATTTGAACCTTTGGTGCGACAGCCGATAACAGGCGAGAAATAACACTCTTCCGCTATAGAAACGCTAATTTTTGGGTCGACAACCAAGAAGAGAATTACACTCTTCGCTCGTCTTTTGCAAGGATCAGCAAGCCACACAAATACATCACCATTATAAGATTGAAATTACCCTCCACCACAACATCCTGCTGCATCACAACAACCGAAACAAAAAACAACAACGATGCAAAAACAATGTAGCGGCCACGGGCAACCAAGGCTCCCCACGAGATATAAACCATCGACACCACTAAAAAAATAACTGGGAACCAACCGCCCAGCCTAGCGTTATCAAGAAAAACATTATGGAACCATTTTGTGCTCGATATATCAGGATCCACACTGAAACCACCAAAAGGGTAATGCAATAAGTTAATAAATCCATCCTTATAAAGATCGAAACGAACATCTACCAAGGTTGTCGATGCCCTGCTTAAAATAAACCCAATATATTCATCCAAAGCACCTACCGAACTCACAACCACCGCAATTCCTGCGCCAGCTATTGACATAAATATAAATGTTAAATATGCCTTAATGCGAGAATCGACAGCCAAGAGAAACAGCATAGCCAAAATGATTACGAGAAAGTACGCCCGACCTCCAAGGAAAATTGCAAGAAACGAAATCGCCAAAAACGCACCAAATAAAAATGTTTTTATAAGCCAGGAATGTCGCACGAACATAAAATAAAGCAATAAAGAGCCAAAGATAGCCAAATTATTGCTAACGCGAGGAGAGTTACTCTCACGGCCACTCAATGGATCAATAACTCGGCCATATCCATAGTATTCGGGATCCAAACCATATGAATATACGGAAATCACAACAGCGCTTAGGCCTATGCCGAACACATACAACAAGAGAAGCTCATACTGAATGTCTTTTTTTTGAGTTTGAAACGCAAACCCCACAAGTATTATCATGAATAGTGCAGCTGCCATCGCACGAAGCGGGTTTTCCAATGTAATGACTTGATGCCCCACGACGTACAGAGGTATTATCGAAACAAACAACAAGGAAGCAAGCACCAAATATTGCTTCTTTATTTTTATATCGCCAACACCGTTAGCCTTTAACAAAAAATACAGCGCAAACAAAGGGAGGTACAAAAAGTACGGACCAAAACCAAGCGCCAAGAACGCCGGTTTCAAAATCCAGCCGTCTTTGATTGACACATTTCCGCAAGAGCCCTCCCTCCCCAACGAAGTTCGCTTCGAGTCGAATGCGGCTGTAGACAAAACCATTACTCCCTATTCAAGGAAAACCAAGAAAAACACTTAAGCAATTGCTTTTCTCTGCAGACTGCTGGCCACCCACTGGGCCGCAGAATTGAGTGAACATATTCGAGCTCTTCCACCGCCCTTCGAGGTCAGATCAGAACAACACAGCCCCCCCCGGACATACAGACCACCAAATTCCTAGATTAGGGATAACACGAAAAGAGGAAGACCGTTCGGACTCCCCATTCCTGATGAAGATCAAATCCAACACGCTGCTTGACATTGCTAAAATAAAAGATCACGGCCGATAACAACGGAGAGCGTTAATTAAATGGAGAGCGTTGATTAAATATCGACGGCGGTGACTGGTCCGCGCTCCATAATCGCCTACGCCCTAAAACCGCACAAGATCAAAAAGAGCTGCTTCCTTAAGCCTATTAGGAACAGTGAGTTTCGAGATACCAGCGGTACGCATCGTGTAGCCCATCCGGCAGTGCCACCTGGTGAGTCCAACCCATACGGGCGAGTCGACTCACATCCAACAACTTCCTCGGCGCCCCATCCGGCCGAATGGTATCAAACCGCAACGCCCCCTCGAACCCGGTCACCCGTGCAACGGTCTCTGCGAGCTCCCGAATCGTGCAGTCCTCCCCCGTCCCCACGTTGATATGCGAGCACATCGGTTTGGTCTGGGCCTCGTACGTCTCCGCCGGCAGCTCCATCACATGCACACCGGCCGCTGCCATGTCGTCTACATGCAGGAATTCCCGGCGCGGCTCGCCGCTGCCCCAGATCACCACCTCGTCGTCGCCGTTCTCTTTCGCTTCGTGGAAGCGGCGGATCAGCGCCGGGATGACATGGCTGTTCTCGGGGTGGAAGTTGTCGTGCGGGCCATACAGGTTGGTGGGCATCACGCTGCGGTAATCTGTGCCGTGTTGGCGGTTGTAGCTCTCACACAGCTTGATCCCGGCGATCTTTGCGATGGCGTAGGGTTCGTTGGTGGGCTCCAGGGGGCCGGTGAGCAATGCCGCCTCGGCCATGGGCTGCGGGGCCTCGCGGGGATAGATGCAGGAGGAGCCGAGGAAGAGCAGCTTGCGCACGCCGGCCTGGAAGGCGGCATGGATCACGTTAGTCTCGATCACCAGGTTGTCGTGAATGAAGTCGGCCGGGTAGGTGTTGTTGGCGTGGATGCCCCCCACCTTCGCGGCGGCC
>PUNP01000239.1 GCA_003551785.1 Candidatus Brocadiaceae bacterium
ACGATATTCGAGCGGTCACTGACGGCACCGCCACGTTCTTCAAATTTCTGAATGGTGGTAAACACCACGCCACCGGAACTTCGGTCAAGCAATTCGACCAGATGCTTGCGGCTCTGTGCCTGTTGCGGATGCTGACGCAGCAGTTCCCATCCGGATGCAAATGTATCGAAGAGCTGTCCGTCCAGATCGTTTCGGTCGGTAACGACCACAATGGTCGGGTTTTTAAGCCTTGCATCGCCTATAAGCGCGCCGGCAAGCATCAGCATTGTCAGACTTTTACCGGCGCCCTGGGTATGCCATAAGACCCCGCCACGGCCGTCACCGTCCCCGACAGGCTCTTTCAGCGCTTTTTGCACGGAACCGAGCGCGTTCCGGACGGCTCGGAACTGGTGATATCCAGCGGCTTTTTTCGCGATATTGCCGCCGCGTTCGGCGGTTTCCAAGATGATGCAGCGCCGCAAATATTCCGTGAGCGTCTCCGGAGTGAAAAGTTCTTTCACCATCGTCTCCAGCACCGGCCTGCCGGGATTTTTGTAGTCTTCGATAGAGCACCAGGGCGTAAACCAGTCGGGGCCGGAGGTGATAGTGCCGGCACGCGTGTTATCGCCGTCGCTTATGACCATCAGTTCGTTATAGGTGAAAAGCACCGGGATTTGCTCTTTGTAGCTCTGAAGCTGCTTATAGGCTTTCCACACGTCCGTTTCTTCATCGGTGGGGTCCTTAAGCTCAAACACCGCCACCGGCAGTCCGTTCAAAAACACCACCAGATCGGCACGTCGCGTTTTTTCGCCGCATTTGACGGTAAACTGGCTGACAGCCATAAGGTCGTTTTCGCTCGGGTTATCGAAATCGACGAGCCGCGCCCTGTCCCCTCGCGTTTCGCCGTCGTTCGTCCGGTATTCCACATCGACGCCGTCGATCAGCAGCCTGTGGAACCAGTGGTTGTTTTGGGGCAAAGTGGGATGCGGCGGCCGTGTCACTTCCCGCACGGCCTGTTCGATAGCGTCTTCGGGGAGGTGAGGGTTTATTTCACGTAGCGCGGTATGCAGTCGCGGCTCCAGCACAACATCTTCGTAGCTTTGGCGCAGCGGGCTATCGGAGCCGGGAGATATATCCGCTCCCTTGCAGACGGCGTATCCGTGGGATTGGAGCCAGCCGAGCGCGGCGTGTTCGATAGTATTTTCGGCAATTCTACCCATTTTTCTTATCTTGAGTGTTCTCGTTCATTGTTTGCCTCGAATATGCGGGGATTTTCGCGATCCCATTGCCATTGTAACGGATTATTAGCAATATATTCTCGGGTTTCGTATAAGTTATTCATGTTACGTATGATATGTTCATAATAATTGCGTTGCCACAATTTCCCGTGAAACGGCCGCCAACCGCGTTGTTTGACACCGTCAATGTAATATTTGGTGGTTAATGATTTAAAACTTTGAACAACATCCGGCAACGACAATACCCCCGTAGGGGCAACCCCCTGTGGTTGCCCTTCCGTGCGGCCGTTCGCACCAGGGCAATCACGGGGGATTGCCCCTACGATTATGATGCCGTGGATATGGTTGGGCATGACGACAAACGCGTCTGTTGTGATACCGGAATAATTTTCTGATATCTGATTCCATACCTCCTGCACCATCCGTCCGGCATCCTTTAAACCCATCTCCCCGTCCAAGACATCCCCGAAACGGCATACACGGTTTTGCGCGCATATTGTGACAAAATAAGCCCCTTTCTGCGAATAATCGTACCCTTTGAGACGTATTGAAAGACGGTGGTGAATTTCAGAGTTGTATTTCACAGACAGCCCCCTCTAAAAATGCCTCCGTCTCCGGAACCCGCAACTCGCCGGATATAAGCTTTGAAAGAAGAGTGTCGCGAATTTTTGTCAAAATTAGAGCCCCATCTCTATTGATGAGTAATTGATTGTGTAATCCACTAATCAACTCACAAAATTTTTCTACTAAGCTGAAATCGGGGATTAAGATTGGCATCATAGCTATGTCTTTAGGTCGTACTCGTTGGCGGCTCCCCGTGGATCCCGACACATATCCCCGAATTCTCTCTTGAACTACGTCTGATTTTAAAAGTTCGTACAAAAATGGCCGCCAAGTTTCCTGTACCGCGCAAAAAGGCATAAACTCAGTTGAACATACCGCAACATTAGAATGTTTGATATCCGGCAGCCATATTCTGGGGAATCGGGGGTTGAGCTTAGAAGCCAGTACAGCATCCTTTGGGACTAGATATTTACCGCTTTTTATCTTATTGCCATACTCCATTTTAGGTCGACAGCTTTCATCGAATGCCGGTATGCTGTAATGCTCCCACAGTATATACGGCTTTTTCTTAGGTTGAATTGTCTTCGTAATAAGGCGGGCAATATCTGATAATGGACCTATTTCCCACCCCTTCGGAATCTCTCCCAACTCCGACTCTTCAAACCGGTCAGGGAAAAGGTCGAGAATATCTTCCGGCAGTCCTTGTATTTCCGGATTCTCGCGGTAGAGTTCTGCCGTCTCTTCAAAACGCTCCGGAATCGCATTTCTGGCCTGGACGGCATTGAAGACAACCGGATCAAAGTCAACAAACCAGGACTGAAAAATCGCACGAGCCATCGCTTCAAGCGTACGGCCCATGCGCCGGTTCAGTTCAATCTTGTCGTCGAGCGTGCCGAGGATATCGGCAATAGCTTTCTGTTCCCGCAGTGGAGGCAAATTAAATTCAAAACGCTTTAAGGCATCTGCGGGAACTCTCTGGCGGCCCGAAGAACCGGTCATGCGCTTAATGGCAAAATTTCTCAGTTCTGGTGAACGAGCCAGGTAATAAACATACAACGTATCAGTTACTTCAGGTTTTGCCCGTAATACCAAAAATTCTGTTGAACCGTGAGCAATTTCTGAATTTTCAAGAAAATCTACATACGCAGTCTTACCATTTTCCAAACATGGAGTAATCCGGGCAAATAAAACATCACCGTTTTGAAATACGGAACCTGATCCTGGAAAAGGACGCCGTTTTTTCTCATGAATTTTGCGCTCCCAAGGCTTTACATGCTTCATGGCCACATAAACTGATTCCTTCCCTTTCTCTAATTTACAAGAAGGATTTACTTCGATGGCCTCTTTCAACTCCATTCTTTTCCATTCACTAACTTTGTTTTTTGAGCCCCTTCGATACCACTCCACCCCATATTCCTCAATATGATCACACAGTTTGGGGTTATCTATCTGATGGTAGATCAGCAGGTCAACTTTTTGGGCCATTGGGATATTTTCGATTTCGCCTGACAGCTTCGCCTGATCGTCGAGTGTTAGCTCATCTCCGAACAGCGCGATGTCAACGTCCGAAGTTGTAGTAAAAGTGCCCATCGCGCGTGATCCAAACAGCACCGCTCGTTCAACACGGGGATTTTTGGCCAATATCTCTATGACTGCATCACGATATTTGTCTTTTAGCCCATCCTCACTCATGAATCCCGTTTGACCTCCAGTCTTTTCAGCAGTTGTTGCAGGGCGGGCGCATACTCCCGCGTGATAATGCGCTCAGCCTCCCGCGCCGTCTTCTCGTTATACGTATGGCTCAGGATATTTCGTTTTAGAAGGGCATCCAGGAAAAGTTCAGTTTCGTCCTCCGTTAAATAATCGGACTCAAAAGCAAGATTAATTGTTTCCCGAGGCGATGATGCCTCGAATCCTTCGAAAAACAAAACATCTTTAAGCGTTTTCCAGGCCAGTTCGAAGGAAAAATTGAATATCTGAACCAATCCGGCGCGTTCGAGATCGGAATATTCCGTCTTTTCACACGCCGCTTCGAGCTGCTTCACAGCTTTCGAGAAATTTTCAAGCCGCTGCGTCCACCTTATTTCATCTGCATTCGCCATACCCGAGTTCCTCCAGATTATCGCGTATTTTTTTCTCAATCTTTGCTGATTCATCAAACTGCTCGTAAAGCTCTTCAACCAGCCGCGGAAACTTTTCTTCAAACGGCTCACCATCGTCTTCAACCTCGGCCGCGCCAACGTAACGCCCCGGAGTCAGCACATAACCGTGTTTTTTTATGTCATCGAGAGTCGCCGATTTGCAGAACCCCGGCGCGTCCTTATACTCACCGGTCTCCGGTTCCCCTCGCCATGAATGATAGGTGTTGACTATACGGCCGATGTCACTTTCACGGGACAGTGGATATTCATCACAACCCGACAACACCCGTAGCGTCCGCGTCTGGAGTTCGCCCATTTTCCTGGCGTCGATAAAGAGCGTCTCACCCTGGTGGTCTCTAGCCCGGGGTTTAACGTTTTTCCCGGACTTATCGCGTGTCACGAACCAAAGACACACCGGAATGCCCGTGGTGAAGAAGAGCTGCGGCGGCATGGCAACGATGCAATCCACCATATCTGCCTCGATTATGCTCTTGCGGATTTCACCTTCGTTGCTGGTATTCGATGAAAGCGATCCGTTCGCCATCACGAACCCTGCTATCCCGCCGCCTCGGCCGTCCGGCGGCGCCAGATGGGAAATAAAATGCTGTATCCAGGCGTAGTTTGCATTGCCGGTGGGAGGAACACCGAACTTCCACCGTTTGTCCTCTCTGAGCATCTGGCCCGACCAGTCGGAGACGTTGAAAGGCGGATTGGCCAGAATATAATCGGCCTTCAGGTCGGGATGCAGGTCTTCCAAAAACGTATCGGCGGCCTTTTCTCCGAGATTCGCTTCTATGCCGCGGATGGCGAGGTTCATGTGGGCGAGACGCCACGTCGTAGGATTGGACTCCTGTCCGTAGATCGAGATATCGCGCTGCCCGCGCCGGGAGAGTCCGTTTCCGTTTTGCGTGGCATGTGATTCGACAAACTTAACCGACTGAACAAACATCCCCCCCGAGCCGCAGCATGGATCATAAACACGACCTTCGTAAGGCTCGATCATCTCCACCAGCAGCCTGACGATCGAGCTGGGAGTAAAAAACTCTCCGCCGAGCTTCCCTTCAGCCGCGGCAAACTTTCCCAGAAAATACTCATACACTCGGCCAAGCACATCCTTGGCTCGCGCCTCGTCAGTTCCGATAGGAATCGAGCCGATTAAGTCTATCAGTCCGCCAAGACGTTCAGAGGGGATATTTCGCCGGGCATAATCGCGCGGAAGCTTAGCTTTGAGTTTAGGGTTATCCCTCTCAATAGCAAGCATGGCGTCGTCGATCAGGCGAGCAATGTTCGGTTCCCTTGCCTGATCCTGTATGTTTTCCCAACGGGCCTCAGGTGGTACCCAGAATACATTTTCAGCTGTATACTCATCACGGCTCTCAAGAAGGTTCTTTGCCTGTTTGCCTTCTATACCTTCGTCTTTCAGTTCATTAGCAAGTTTTTCACGACGGGCAACAAAAGCATCAGAAATATATTTCAGAAAAATCAGGCCAAGTACAACATGTTTATATTCCGCAGCATCAATAGTGCCTCTGAGTTTGTCGGCACTCTGCCATAAAGTTTCCGGATTAATCCCGAGTTCCCCATTATTTGATACAGATGTACTTTTGCCCATTTCGAGCTCCTATAATAATACAGCCACTAATAAAACGGTGTGGAGTCTTTCTTTTTAAACACAGCCTCATTATTGTTTGTCGGCGCAAACCATCAAATACGCATGGTGATTTTACCGATATAATAGCCCAAAAAGCAGTTAGAAACAAATGAGGTCGTGAAGAATTAATGTGTTTCCTATTCTTCAGTTCTATCGAACTCATATCTTTTTTGAAAAAAAGAAAGAAAAAACGCATGTAAGTAACGTTTCCCTCCAGTTGTATAACTATGATTCCTGATGGAATCCATTGTACATGAGCACCGCCAAAACGACGGCTATTTTGGTGGCAATGGGGTCGGACCGAAGTAAGCTCTTGAATTGCATGTTTATACTGCATAAAAAGGGTCTGTATAACGCTTAGAGACGTGTCTTAGAGGGGGAAATGAGGGTTTTAAGCACGGTCGGCTAAGGTTGTCTTTGGCAAATAGCAACAGGGGCATTTAGGCTGAGAAGTTGGGTTCTACTTAGCGATCACATTTCAGGGGCAAAAACATGTCTCCAAAAGCTAGATGAAGCCAAATATGATCGTAAATTCTTTCATAAAAACCGGTTGCTTCGGTCCGCCGCCCTTTCGCCCGGTATTATTTTGGGCACCTAGCCTTACGGGTTGTGAGAAATGCGGGCAAAGCTCTTTATCAAGGCTGATTCTGGAAGTGATTCATGTTGACCTTTTTCCATTCACCCCTTCCACAGCCGGAGCCCCGGGATGTGTGTAAAATGTCTGTCATAGGTAATGAGCACCGCGCCGTTTTCAAGACACTGGGCACCAAGCCATACATCGTTAATCGGTATTGGCGTGCCATTTCTTGCCAGATCGTTTTTGATCAAGGCAAAATAATCGCACGTCTCAAATGCCACCGGAAGGAATTCCACTTCAGGTTCCGAAAGAAATTCCTCAAAAATTTCCATGTTTTCCCGATAGCGGGAGCCGCCCCGAAACCCGGCCATCAGTTCGCCGGCAACGACCGCCGAGACATAAACACATTGCGCCCGGGATATAGACTTGAGAACCTTTTCGTCGCCGCGGAAAAGTGCGGAGAAAGCGTTGGTATCGAGTAAGACCTTGCTCACTGCCATTCTCCTTCATCAATTATTTCAAAATCCTTAACCAC
>PUNP01000080.1 GCA_003551785.1 Candidatus Brocadiaceae bacterium
AAATCATGAAGAAACTGAAGCTCACAGTCAACGAGGAGAAGACCTCCATAAGATACCTGCCGGAGGAATCGGTGGAATTTCTCGGATATGCCATAGGAAGACGCTACTCACCGAAAAGTGGAAGATGCTATATCGGTACAAAACCATCTCAGAAGCGTGTCAAGAGATTAATGGACACGATAGGCGAGATAACAGATACGAAACACTTAACAGAGACTGAGCAGAACATAGTAAAGAGGCTTAACCGACTTCTGGTCGGATGGTCCAACTATTTCTGCCTTGGTCCGGTGAGTAAAATCTACCGAGCCGTAAACGCACATGTGTGCAAGCGGCTGCGCTACTGGCTGCGAAGAAAACACCGGAAAAGTAAAGGATCGACGCGAGCATGGCCAGACGAATACCTGCATGAACGGGCCGGAGTTGTCGACCTTCGAGTGAAGACGCGCAGTTTTTCGTGGGCGTAAAGTGTGAAAACTTGAACAGGAAGCCGGATGCGGGAAATCCGCACGTCCGGTTTGAAGAGCGGGATGTGAAAACGGAGGCAAGGCAAGGCTATTTAGGCACTCGCAAACGAAAGGGCGAGCCCCGGATAAGCCGTACCTAAACTCACCGCGTCACATCTCGACTCCACCGCGTTTTCAATTCGTTATATTAGATATTGCCGTTGGTTAATGAAATGTTCAGGTTAGTGCTTCCTATAACTGCACAAAAATCTCATTGACTTGCGGTCAGTGCGCGTGCGCTCGGCCGCGAGGGAGTTTCACGCTGCCTGCCGGTAGGCTTTACTCGGCATTTTGTATCCCCAACTCGTGTAAGGGCGAGCTCTATTGTAAAAGTTACCAGGTGTTCTAAATTTTGAACGGAGATAATAATCTATGAACCAGTCCAATGAATCTTGTCTGATCCATGTCGATTATGGCGAAACCGAAAACGGCGGTCTGCCGGTATCAATTGGTGTTCCTTTCCCTGTTGGGTCGCTGAAAGACCCAGCTATGTTGTCTGTAACCGATCCGGATGGCCAGGCCAGGCCGGTCGCCGGCCGGGTGCTGGCAACCCATCCGGACGGTTCTATTCGCTGGTGCCTGGTCAGTTTCAGAGCATGCGTTGCCGGTGAGCATCGCGTGGCCTGGAGCGGCGGCATGGGTGTTGATGCTGATCCGGAGGTTATTTTACAGCAGGATAAGGACGCCTGGACGCTTGATAATGGACGGCTGCAGGTGACCGTTAATAAAACCGGCCCCGGCATTCTGAGCAACCTGCACTGCGATTCACATGCTTTTTTAAAAAATCCTGAGGATTTACATTTTTGTGTGGATGATGCATCGACCCGATACGAATCCGAGCGGATATTGCGGGTACTCGAAGCGAGTCCCTTACGTACGCGTTTACGGGTCGAAGGGGCGCATTTTACTGCTGAAGGAGCCCGCAAACTGAATTACCGCCTCGATATCGAACTTTGGGCCGGCAGTCCAACGCTGCGCCTGGATTATCATTACTTCAATTTGGAGAAAAATGTGCCCTCTCAACATATCAAGCGTATCGCTATGGATGCTGATTGGGCGTTCGGTCCCGAGACATACCGTCACTTCTTGCAAAAGAATTACGGTCTGTTCTATATAGCACGTCACGTTTTCAATCCGGAGCGGGTCTCTATCTCTGCAGGCGTTGGAGGCAAAGATTTGGCACCGCGAGTCGACGATCCCGAGATGCTCGGCGACAATGTCGATTACCCATTTTATCTTAATCCACCTCTGACCGCTACCCATGACTGGCTTGGAATGGGCGACGGAGAGCATGGTGTGTATATGCGTCTTTCGGAATTCACTTCCGCCGTTCCCAATCGTATGCACAGTCGCGACCATTCGCTCAGCGCCGAATTCTGGCCGGATGCCGGCGAACCGCTGGACTTGCCGCAGGGTCGCTCGCGGCGACAAACCGTTACCCTGGCATTTCTCACGGGCGAGACAGGGGAGCAGGGGACGGCCAAGTTATCCAATGCGCCTGAGCAGGCGCCGAAGGGGGTGGAGGCATTGCTGCAAGCTCCGTTGCATGAAGGACGAGCTGCCGTCAGCCCCGAGTGGATCACTCGATGCGGGGAGTTCCGGCAATCCTCTGCGCTACCCTTCGGGGCGCATGCCCGAATCGAGGAAAACCTCAACGACCTGGTGCAGCTGGACATGCCGCATACCAAATTTGACGTGGGCGATACTGATTCGCACTACAATACCGGACGCAGCGGACTTTTCTTGCCCGGTGCACCGCATATTCCCGCTGTTTTTCCACGCAGTAAACCAACGCAGACATACCTTGATCTGACCGAACCGGTGTGGACTAATAATGAGTATGATGTAATTCATGTTTTCTGCAAGGAATTGATGAGAACCGGCCGCTCAAAACTCTGGAAAACTCTGCGTGCGGCTGCAAGACATAATATAGAAGTGGATTTTTTGCATTATTCCGACCATAAATGGCTGCATCGTGCTACACCCGCGCATTCGGTACGCCATACCACTACCGGGGCGTATCCAAGTCATTTCTGGTCCCAGGGTCTGCTGGAATACTACTGTCTCAGCGGCGATCAGGACGCTTTGGAAGTCGCTGTCGCATTAGGAGACAAAACTATTGAATTTTTCAACGATCCCGAACAGCGCGAGGTGCTTTGGGGGTTTAATCGCGAAATCGGCTGGTCCGTCCTGCTGCTTGCCTGCCTGGTTGATTTAACCGGGGAAGAACGTTTCAAACTATTGCTGGATGAAATGGTTGATTATCTGATCTCTTTTGACCGTGACGGTTTCCAGGGCGGTATCAATCTTTCAAACGGCGACGATCGCCTGTCGATGAACCGGCAGATCGTGCAATGTTTCTTCGGATACGCCAGCATGATGGAGGGCATCGATTTATATGTTGACCTGACCGGACGCGAGGATGTCGCCGAATGGCTGGAGAAGTTCTGCTATGACCTGGCTGATGAAGCATTGAACGCCGCAAGAGAGGGACAGATGCGTGGTATCGATTTCGGAACCGCGCTCGGGATCGGATTCGAACGGACCGGGGATGAGAGGTTTTTGAAAATGTCCGGCCTGGTACTGGACCGTGTCTACTGGAACGCTGCGGGTGTGCAAGGCGGGGGCAGTGCAAAACCGGTGGCCTATGCCTACCGGGGATTGATTCGGATTCTGGGGCATGCCTGGCAATATGGCCTTTTAGAAAGGTATGAATATCCGAGTATGCTGGAGATCAAGAAATGAACCACTGGTGCTTAGTTGCGTAATTAAGGCTAATCTTTGGTTATTTCTTTTTTTTTACCGCAGAGATCGCAGAGGACAGCTTCTTTTATGCGCTTAGATTCCGTACATCATCATAAATATCAAAAATCAAAGGCTGGTAGCGTGACTGACTTGACCGCAGTACCAAGCAGGCAGTCATTTCTTCCACGGGGGCAAGCCCCATGGAGGATCATTTTGTAAGGCCATTTTTTTCTGGTGGTCAGTCGTTTGACCCACGGGGACGAGCCCCGTGGAGGATGATGCCGTTTATATGCTTGATGACCTCTGATCTTTCAGGTGGCCCACAACGCCTCGCTGAACGTAGTTTTCGAAGGCATTCGGAGAAGGGAACGCCGAGTTTGTCAGCGGGTCGCCGTCGAGTATGTTGTCGATGCTGACGTCTCTGCATGGGTTGTCGCATCGCATGCTGATATTGAGTATCAGCGCCGTAAGGCTTTCAAACACGGTCGGCTCATCGTGTCCGAGCGCCAGGTAGTTGAAATCATCGGCGATGATGCGGAAATGATAAGCGGTACCGAGCGGTACCATGTCAAAGAATATCTTCGAATGAGTCTTCTTTTTGATTTTTGTTTCATGAACCGGGCCGGTGTCGGTTCGAAAGGCGACACCGGAAATGCCGCCATATCTGGTCATTGATTTTCGTTGAAGTTCACGTTTTCGCTCTTCGACAGTTATCTTGACCCGTGCGCAGCAGAGGAAAAGACGCAGGTTCCATGGCAGCTTCCATGCCTTCCCCTCGCGTTGCGTGTCCTCAAACAAAAACAGGTTGTCGTCGTCGAGCCTGGCGCCCCTGACCGGGATGGCGGCCGGCAGTTCGGGCATATCACTTTCCCTCACTATGATCGAGTCGATGCCGTTCTGTCGCAGTTCACTCTGGAGCTGATATGCTTGTCCTTCAGGTAGGTTGCGGGCGGGGATGCCGGGCGCTTGTAAAGTTTGTTTCGACGCCTCGAAGCGTGGCAATTTCAGCGTTTTGGCCAGGATGCCCGAGAGCATTATGGTATCGGCCGTCCCGCACAGCACGACGGCGAAGCTGTTTTTATCTGTCATGGGATCTTGTTCAGGCATATAAGTAGTCCTCCTGAATGCTGTCGGCTACCTCAGCGAATACATAAGCATCATTGAATTTCATGATGTTCGCTTTTACCTTCAATTCTTCTTCAGATATTAGTTCTGGCCTGTCGCTCTGCAATTTTAATTAGCGATCGCAGGGCATCGTTGACGGAATATTCGGCGGTAAAAACTTTTGCAACATCCGGGTCGATTTTCACCAGGTTGGTTCCCGATCGAAATCTTTCGGTATATTTACCGCGAACACCTCCGGACATGCGGTAAAAATTATATTCTTCACGAAGCTCTTCTGTTTTGTGTTTACCCATTTTCATATTGCCTTGTGCATCAACGCGGGGCAGTCCGTTGTTATTGAATCAACCCCCAAATCATTAAACCGCCTTGCGAGTTTCTTCTCATTAATGGTCCAGGTATGAAATTCGTATCCGGCTTTTCGCAAGCCCAGGACAAAGTCTTCGTCGACTATTTCCGGGTTGGCATGGATATCAACACCATCGGCATTGACCGACTGAAGAGAGTCAAGAACAAAGTCAAGAGTTTGCGGGGTTTTCTCCTTCAATCTTACCAGAAGCTGTGCACGTATCTCGGGAAGAATTTTCCGGGCCTGGAGGATGACATCTTTTTTGAAAGAAATTATTACCAGTTGTTCCCGGCACACTGATTTCGATCCATTTATTATGCGTTTCATGGTTTCAAGGATTTCCGGATCGCTTTTAATCTCCATAAACAGTACTTTCCCCGGTTTCAGTATGTCTAACACCTCCTCGAACGCAGGGACTTTTTCTCCTGCAAACTCTGCTCCCCGCCAGCTCCCAACATCAATTTCTCGCAATTCTTTCATCGTTGAATTACTTACATCCAGCTCAATAGCGTTTTTGGTCGTGCGGCCAAGTTTTTCGTCGTGGATGCAAACGATTTGACCATCGCCACTTAAACGAAAATCTGCTTCGATACCATCGGCCGACTGGTCCCAGGCGAGTTCAAAAGCCGCGAGAGTGTTTTCGGGAGCATCCCCCGATGCGCCTCGGTGGGCAATGATTTTTGGTTTCTTTCCCTTATTGAAATGGCATTGATCACGCATAGAGACTTTCTCCTGCAACGGTTTTACTTTTCATATTTTCTATCTTACTGAAGTATTTCCTTAGCTTTTTTATAATTTATCGATTGTAATATAATGTGTTCTCCTGGGAACTTGGCCGAAAAGATGCAACATAAGCCGTATAGTCGGTCAAGGTACTTGTCATACGTATAGCACGCATCCCTGAGTGCGCCTTGGACAGGCAAGATGCCTGTCATACATTCTGCCTGCACCTTTTCGGCCAAGCCCCTGGATGCTGTCGTCCACCTCTTTCATAGACTCAATCTATTGTATTGTAATCTGCTCTCCGTCCTATTGCAAATTATTTGAAATGCTACATCTTGAACGTAATGATTTTGAAAAGGGCATGGTTTGGCAGCCGCGGGTTTTTTACCCCGTGGAAGACTTGATGAATAACGCCTTTTTACGTTAATATACTGTCAAAACCACCCTGCTTACCTGCAAGCGGGATGGTTTCTTCAACCCGCATGAATATGATGAGGTTGAAACTTGCTGCAAAAGGAAACACAAATCTTGTTCTGAAAAAAGGAGGTAGTATTGTATGGAAACACTCAGACTTGGAAAAACGGGATTGATCATCAGCCGCACCGGTTTCGGTGCTTTGCCTATCCAGCGTGTCAGCAGGGAAGAAGCAGCCGCTCTGCTGCGGCGGGCCTGTGAGGCCGGTATTAACTTCTTTGACACTGCCCGCGCTTACTCCGACAGTGAAGAGAAAATAGGCTATGCTCTTTCGGAGGTGCGTTCTGAAATTATCATTGCCACCAAATCCGGCGCCGACAGCTACGATGGTGTTATGAGTGACCTGGAGACCAGCCTGAAAAATTTACGAACAGATTATGTTGATGTTCTCCAGCTGCATAATCCACGTGAGCTTCCTGACCCTGACGATTCATCTTCATCCTATGCGGCACTGCTCAAGGCGCGGGAGGAGGGCATGATCCGGCATATCGGCATTACCAGCCACCGCCTGGCCGTTGCACGCCGGGCCGTGCAGAGCGGGCTCTATGAAACGCTTCAGTTCCCGCTCAGTGCGCTTTCCCACGCGCCCGAATTGGAACTGATCGAGCTGTGCAGGGAGCAGGACGTGGGCGTGATCGCTATGAAGGCGCTTTGCGGCGGTCTGCTGACTGATGTGGATACGGCTTTCGCCTTCCTGCGCCGCTTCGATAACGTCGTGCCGATATGGGGATGTCAGGCGCCGTCCGAGCTGGAGGATTTCATCCGGCT
>PUNP01000855.1 GCA_003551785.1 Candidatus Brocadiaceae bacterium
GCAGGTTTAGGTAGCGGGGAAAACTTGTGGCGGGTTTTAGCACGGAACCGTTTCGGCAGCAGCGACCATCATATTAAAAAGGGAGGGAAAAATGAGACACTGCCTGATTGCCGCCCTGTTGTGTTTTGCTGTAATGATATCCCCGGAAGCCAGAGCCTGTACAGGTCATGGGGGCAATAATCGGGGGCCAGTAGACCCAGAAGAAAGCGGTGGGGACCCAGTCAACCTGATCAACGGCAACATGTTCAATATAGAAAGGGATATTTTTATCCCGGACACCGGGCCAGATCTGTTGTTTGAGCGGACATATAACTCACGTTCAGATTACCACGGCGTCTTGGGTTATTTTTGGACTCACAGCTACAATATGAGGCTGGACGAAGCCGAAGATGATATGGGTTTTACGGATGAATGGGATGCATACCACCTTTTCACCAAAAATGCAGCAGGCGACTATGACCCACCGCCGGGAAAACATTCCGAGCTTATAAAAAACCCGGACGATACCTGGACACTGATCAGAAAACACGGCAAGCGCTATGATTTTGACTCAGACGGGCGGCTAACGGCCGTCACCGACCGCAATGATAACCAGAAGATTCTTGAATACAGCGCCGGCCTGCTCACAACCGTAAAAGATAGCAGCGGCAGGGAGCTGAGCCTTTCCTATAACCATGACGGTTACCTGACCCGCGTGACAGACCCGGACAACAGGGAAATTGATTTCAGCTATGACGCACACGGCCATCTGACTCAGGTATCTGATCCGGCAGGCGCCGTAACAGCCTACAGCTACGACGCAAACCACCGGATGACGCAGAAGACCAATCCCGAAGGCCACTCCACCTACTGGACATACTGCGGAGAGGGCAGAGCCATCAGCGCAAGAAATGATGACGACATAAACAAATTTACCTTTTATTATGACCCGGCCAACAATGAAACCCACATGACCGATGCCCTCGGCAATACCACGATATACAACTATTCGGCCACGGCATGGAAGATGTTATCCATTACCGACCACGAAGAAAATACCACAGCCTTCAGCTGGGACTCTGATCTGAACCGAACATCCATAACTGACCCCAACTTCCATACCACTTATTTCACCTATGACGACAGGGGTAACATGACATCTACCACCGACCCGCTTGGAAACACCACCACTTTCACCTACGAGCCGGATTACAACCTTGTGACCAGCATCACCGATCCTCTCAACAATACGACGACCTACCAGTACGACGCAAACGGCAACCTCGTTAAGGTAATAGATGCCAAAGCAGAAGAGACCGAATTCACCTATGACGCAAAAGGTCAGATGCTGAGCACAACCGATCCTCGCGACAACACTACCACGTACAGCTACGACCAGTATGGAAACGTAAGCAGCATAACGGATCCCGAAGCAAACACCACCACGTTCAGCTACGACGTGTTGGGGAACTTGCTCGAGATGACCGATGCAAAAGACAACACTACTTCCTATCAATACGATATAAACGGCCGCCTTACCTCCATTACCTACCCAGACGCCTCGGATGTTTCATATACCTACGACTCCGTGGGGAACCAGACTTCGGTCACCGACCAGGAAGGTAATATAACCACATACGCTTACGACGTGGCAAACCGCCTCATAGAGGTAACCGACGCCGAAGGCGGGGTCACTTCATATACCTACGACAATTTCGGCAACCGAACAGGCGTAACGGATGCCCGGGGCAAGGTCACCACTTACACCTACGACACCCTGAACCGGCTCACCGAGACCATGACTCCGCTCGGCCACACGACCGAATATGCTTACGATGCGGCGGGAAACAGAACATCCAAGACCGACGCTAATAACGATACCATTCTTTATGCATACGACGCCAATAACCGGCTGACGCTTATTACCTACCCCGACACCGGCACGGTAGAGTATCAGTATGACGATGCGGGGCGAAGAACTCAGATGCAGGATCACACAGGAACAACCACCTATAGCTACAACGAGCTCGGACACGTAACTTCCGTCTCAGCCCCCGGTCCTGACAACACAATAACCTACGACTACGATGCGGCCGGAAACCGCATCGAAATGACCGACCAGTGCGGCGGTGTGACCGTTTATGAGTATGACTCTCTCAACCGACTCATCAAAATAACCTGCCCGCAGAACGAGTTAACCGAATACACCTACGACGCCGCAAGCAACCTGACTGAGATGCAGCTTCCCAACGACACCTTGGCCCAGTACCAGTATGACGACCTCCACAGGCTGCTTAAGCTTACGAATCTCGCCGAGGAAGAGAACAACCCGGGCGGAAACGTTATCTCATCATACCAGTATCAGTATGATCTTTCGGGAAACCGAACCCGTGTGACCCTTGCC
The DNA here is from genome assembly GCA_003551785.1 of Candidatus Brocadiaceae bacterium. Next base: position 2,384 of record PUNP01000855.1, read on the forward strand.
GACGGCGATTACATAGATTATAATTATGATAGTAACCATCAGCTTACTTCGGAGGTAAAGACCGAAGTGGATAACGGATCAGGGGTGCTCTACAGCTATCAGTATGAGTTCGATGCGGCAGGCAACAGGGAGTCTTTGGTGCGGGATCTTCCGGTGAGCCCCGTGATGCTGTTTGAAGAGACCGAAGACCTTTACGCCGAGGAGGTTTCTGGTTTCTGGGATGTGGCCGATTTTTGGGAGGCGGAAGGCCTCGTTGAGTTCTCATATACCTATGACGATGAAAACCGCCTGATCGAGGTCGAAGCGCAGGAGGGATTGACCACCCATATCGCCGAGTTTCAGTATGACGACAACGGCAACCTGATCGAAAAGACCGAGTATGAGCAGGGTAAGCAGCACCAGGCCGAGACCACCACCTACGCCTATGACTACGAGAACCGGCTCACGGGGATAACTTATCCGGACGGATCCAGCAGCGAGTACGTATACGACGGCGCGGGCCGTCGGGTGAAGGCGATAGAACGTGATGCAGGCGATAACATCACAGAGGCAGTGAGATTTCTCTACGACGGTCTGAACGTGATAATCGAACGCGAGCTTGAGATAGACCCGGGAACGGGAGAGCTGACCGGCGGTGAGGACACAGCAGCCACCTATAAACGCGGGCTGTCGTATGGCGGCGGAATCGGCGGTATAATCAGCAGGACGGATGCGGAAGGCGAGCGTCTCTACTATCACTACGACGGGGGCGGGAATGTGAGAACGCTAACGGATGAGAACGACTCTGTGGTTCAGGAATACGAGTACGACGCCTACGGGAACGTGCTTTCAGCGCAGGGGAGTGCGGACAATCCGTATAAGTTCTCCATAAAGGAATATTCTCCAAAATCTGGGCTTTCATATTTCGGCGCAAGGTACTATGACCCGAGGGTGGGGAGATGGACAAGTAAGGATCCGCTGACGTGGGGGCCGGATGATTGGAGGCAGTTTGATGTTTTCATTTTCTACGATCCCATGGAAGTGCAGGGTGCAATATTGGCATCCGGAGGAGAATTGGATGCAGAGCTCCTCAGCTCAAATGCAGATGAAGAGTTCAGAAGTCTTGCGATTTTGTATACAGGTGCCGCAACTCCTGCGGTATATAATAGATACACATTCTGCTTCAATAATCCGATTAAATACTTTGAAGATTACGGCTTGTTCCCTCATAGCTGGAAAGGATGGGTGAGTGGTGTATCCGGGGCCGCAGGTTGGAGAATGGTTTTTACGGGTATCGGGACTAAGGCAGGGATAGTTTTGATAGGAATCAGTTTTGGTATGGCAGCATGGGACGCTTACGATTATGTTGAAACCACAGATTGTTGCGGTTCAGACGGAATTGGACTTTTGCCCCTCCTGTGTTAGTATATAACTTTCACTTTTGAGGAGGCAAAAAAATGGCAAAACGCAGACAGTTTTCAGGACAGAAAAAAGTTGAGATCCTCCGGCGCCACTTGCTGGAGGCCGAACCAGTCTCGGACCTTTGCGACCAATACGATCTTAATCCCAATACCTTCTACCGCTGGCAAAAACGATTTTTTCAGCAAGGTGCTGCCGCTTTCGAAAATGGGAAAGGCAAACAGGAGAAAAACCTCAAGAAAAAAGTCTCCAGTCTGGAAGAAAAGGTCGCCCACAGAGATGAAGTGATTGCCGAAATCATGGAGTCACATGTTGAACTAAAAAAAAAGTTTGGGGACCTCTGAACGGATCCTGGATCCCGCTGAAAACCCGAGATGATTTAGTGGGTTACGTGCAATATTGGTCCAAACGAACTGGTATCCCGAAAAAGCGCTTCTTCTCAATGATCGGAATAAGCAAGAGTAAATATTACAGCTGGAAAAAACGCTGCGGCATGAAAAATAATCATAACAGCTCCGTTCCTCGGTGGTTCTGGCTCGAAGATTGGGAAAAAGAAGCTATAGTAGCCTATCACTGGAAAAATTCAAAAGAGGGCTATCGGCGACTTAGCTATATGATGATCGATGAAGATGTTGTATATGCCAGTCCAAGCACGGTTTATAGGGTATTAAAAGAACTCGGAGTAATCGGTAAAGCAAAACGAAAAGCCTCTAAGAAAGGTGATGGTTTCAATCAGCCCTCGGAGCCCCACAAACACTGGCATATTGACGTTACCTACATAAACATCTGCGGCACATTTTATTTCCTATGCGGCCTTCTGGATGGCTACAGCCGATATGTAGTGCACTGGGAACTTAGAGAAGAAATGACCGAAAAAGAGGTCGAAATCATCGTTCAAAGAGCCCGTGAAAAATATCCCGATGCCTGTCCACGCATTATAAGTGATAACGGCCCTCAATTCATTGCCAAAGATTTCAAAGAATTTATTAAACTCTGTAGCATGACCCATGTGAGAACCTCACCATTCTATCCGCAAAGCAACGGTAAATACGAGCGGTGGAATAGAACACTAAAAAATGAATGCATACGCCCCAAAACACCGCTTTCTATTGAAGATGCTAAACGAGTGATGAAGGAGTTCGTCCAATATTACAACACAAAACGTCTTCACAGCGCTGTGGGCTTTATCGCCCCTCTGGATAAGCTTGAAGGCCGTGATGGACAAATCAAAGCCGAAAGAAAAAGAAAATTAGCCAATGCTAAAATAAAACGGAAGCAAAATTTTATACACAAAGAGAAATTGACACTTCAAGAATCCCAAACTATAATACCCTCAGCCGGTGAAACGGAAGCGGGCAATGCTGGGAAGCAAACCGCCAGGGATAACCGGTCGAGGCAAGCAAAAGAAATTCCCATGGGGGCAGGCAATTTATCCTGCCCTCTGCCTCTTAAAAATACTTCTTTTGACGCCTCTTATGCCTTAAAAAAATCCGCCGTTTCTTTCTTTGGTAACCCACAAAAATGTAAAGGGCAAAAGTCCAATTCACGGTGAACCAGTACATATTTTCCAGGGCGAAGCTTGGGAATATTATAATTCACAAACCCCGGAGCCCATTGCGTTCTATAATAAATGACGAGTATGGTTTATAACGGTTATCCCGCACATTTCATCAACCAAAGAATAGGAATTAAGATCAACGGCTTGAAACTTCAAATATCATGTTTATTTTCAAGTTCTATTTGAAAGCATGTTGAGTATTTGCCCGGGAAGAGCGCGACGGTTGACCCTCCGGGCGGGCGCAACAAGCGGGGCAGCTATTTGACTTTTTGCCCCTTTCCTTTTATGCTTTTAATGTCGTCAAAATGGCGGTCGTTTTTTTCCGGTTCGCTTTTAATGGACTTCAATCAAATATATTAGCGATAGAGGTAAACAATACAATGTACAAGATAGCCGTAATCCCCGGCGATGGCACGGGACCCGAGGTGGTCAAAGAAGGAATGAAAGTGATGGAGGCGGTTTGCTCTAAAGAGGGTATTGAATATCAGTCTACTGAGTATGATTTCGGAGGTGATCGTTATCTTGAAACCGGAGAAGTCCTGCCGGATGGGGCGGTGGAGGAGCTTCGGGAATATGACTGCATCTATCTCGGCGCTGTAGGACATCCTGATGTCGAGCCGGGCATACTGGAAAAGCAGTTGCTTCTGCGTTTGCGCTTCGATCTCGAACAGTATATCAACCTGCGTCCCGTTAAGCTTTATCCAGGGGTGGAATGTCCGCTGGCAGGCAAAGGACCCGATGATATTGACTTCGTTGTAGTCAGGGAGAATAACGAAGGTTTATACTGCGGATCCGGCGGTTTTGTTTACAAGAATACACCCGCTGAAGTCGCCGTGCAGGAGATGGTAAACACACGCTTTGGGGTTGAAAGATGTCTCCGTTACGCATTCGAGTATTGCCGCAGACGGGGAGGGCGGAAGCAGCTGACCCTGTGTGCGAAAACAAATGTCCTGACCTTTTCGCATGATTTATGGTGGCGTGCTTTCAATGAAGTCGGAGGGGAATATCCTGACATTGAAAGGGATTATGCCCATGTGGATGCTACATGTATGTGGATGGTCAAAAATCCTGAATGGTTTGATGTTATTGTCACTCCCAACATGTTCGGTGATATCATAACCGATCTTGGCGCCATGATTCAGGGTGGTATGGGTATAGCCGCAGGTGGTAACATCAATCCTGAAGGTGTTTCCATGTTTGAACCAATTGGAGGGAGTGCGCCCAAGTACACGGGGAAGGGCATAATAAATCCGCTCGCTGCTATCTGCAGCGCGGCCATGATGCTGGATGAACTTGGCCAGCCCCGGGCTGCCCGGATGGTTGA
>PUNP01001033.1 GCA_003551785.1 Candidatus Brocadiaceae bacterium
CACACCCACGCTAATCCACACCCACCCACGCGAGCATGCCACTGGTCCAAGAGTGGTCCACCGGTGGTCCACGAAAAAGCCAGGGACGCGCCCGGCTCGGTGATCCTCATTGGAGCATCTGGGTGTCCGGTATCTTGTACTGGTACACGACATCTGCATTCGGTGGCGCAGTCACCTTGACCGGCGATCCTGGCACCGCCTCGACGATGACGGTCAGTTTGCCGTCCTCCGCGGCGGTCACGCGTACCGTGACGGGTTCGCCAGTCTCGGGGTCCGTGAGGGTGGTCTGCTCTCCGATCCTGAGGGGGAACTGCATCTTTCGCTCCTTGCGTTTGTGTAGCGCGGGACGATAGCCAACGGGGTCAGGGCCGGTCAATGCACCGGTAGCTGGCGATCGCGCACCCCTCGGTGTGTGTACGGCGCTTTAGTCAAGGCTCAGCGGCTAGCGGGGTGGCCGCCTGTCACGACCAAGAACAACCTCAATACCGGGCGGCGGACAATTGGGCTAGGCCGTGACCGCCTGGGGACGCCAACATCGGTCCCCGGAGGCTTCATGAGCCCCTGCTGTACGCGAGCGAGAACTGTATTGCACGCAGGCGCGGATAATTCTCCGGCACCGCGTCGCGCATAGGGTGGCGACCCTTCAAGCCCGCGTGGATCTCGGCCATGAACTGCGGGATGGTTACCACCTCGATGTCGTCCCAGAACGGCTCAGGAGGGATCTGCTGAGCGCCCACGACCATCCGCTTCCGTACCGACGCCGGGTGTGCCCCGATCAGTTCGGCGTACTGGTCGATGCTGTAAACAAACTTCTTGTTCCGGGCGCGCTCCTCGCGCGCCTCCCACGACGAGGATGCAGCCGATGTTTCCACGTGCACCAACTCCCCGGTCGCGGGGCTGTAGGCCAACACGTCAAGCTCGGAATCCCACCCGCCGTTCACGCGCCGGTTCGCTTTCACGTTCGATCGGACGAAGGACCCCTGAAGGGCGTACCACTCGGCGGCCAGTTGTTCAAGGAAATTCATAATACCTTCGTGATGATCGCGTCTGTTTGAAAAGCATAGCGGATTTCTCTCGCTGCGCCGATCAGCGGTGAGCCCTCTTATGCTCTAAGCTATCCCCAAGCGGATTGGCCGTGACACACACGTGCAGAGGCACCGGCACCGGCACCGGGGATGCGGTAGCATGCTGTTCACCAAACGTGGTCACTGAGATTCCACATTCTAAAAAATATTCTGTGGGGTACTGAAAACGGCATGGATGATTACGAACTCACTTGGTACATGCACGAATTGTTGATGCATGGGTGGGGGGCAAGCCGCGAATTTGAGGCTTTGCGGGCGGCGTTGGCTGATCAACGTACCCGGCAAACTCGGATTGTTTGGTTTAATTTGACGGCATTTTTGTCGCACGCTGCCATGATCTCGAAATACCTCTCTCCGATTAACCCTCGTGGAGTGAAAGAAACGAGGATGAATGTGTTGCGCAGCAAGCTCGGCGTTGATGATTCCTCAGACATTGTGCCCCGAGATGCCCGGGACAACGTCGAACATTTTGATGAAAGAATCGATAACTGGATTGGCCAACCAGGACAGGCAGTCATAGAAAGCGTTTTGGATGATCGGGCCGCTTATGAATATCTGGGTGCAGAACAGAAGCGGATAAAGCGTGTTTTGCTAGAAAAGGAAATGATCTTCATATTTGAGAATAGAGATGGTAGCAAATTAGAACTCGCGCTCGAGCCTCTTGCCGATGAAGTGAGTAGAATTTCTGAGGAGGCAAGAAGGTGGGTGGAGAATGAGTCCCCGTACTACTTCATTTATCCGCAATGACGGAGCTAACGCGGTTGTCAGCGGCGCGGGAGCGACACAGCGCTCCGCTGGCGTCTATTACCACAATCGGTAGGGGCGCGAGATGCCGGGAAGGTCATACGAGCCGTTGACTAGAGCAGACCTCAAGCGCCTGCGGGAGATTGCCGCCCGAGACCGCGATGACCTCTTCAGGCGGAAACCAGATTTAGGCCAACTGTATTCCGGGCAACTGATCGCGGTCGCGCTCTGCCAGGGCGCCGCTCTCCATTATCTGGATGGTAAGAACGGTATAAAGGACTTCGATATCTGGAGTTTCTATCGAGCGGCCCGGGGCCGGCCTTACCCGTACAGGCGACGTGGCATTGCGGATTTCGGTGATCCGAAATTCGGAAAAACTGACAATTATCCGCAGTTTTTGGGCCGGAAAGTCGACCTTCTTGGACGGTCACTCGATGTTACTTCTGTTTCGGACCCAAGCGCAGTTCTTCGGGATTATCTTTCCTCGGCGAGAACAACTTCCGCGCGACTTCTTTCAAAAAAAGCGGTCATTCTGATCGAGTCAAATGAGCTTCTAGGTTCAGTCGTATGGCCGGCATGAAACCCCATAACCAGAGTTGCAGCATGGGCGCCGGAGACAAGGAACGTTTGGGTGTGGCTGTGGGCAGATTCTTCCGCAATTCTGACACGCTGGATCCATTCAGAGCAGAGTCGGCGGTTTGAGGTGCAGCCCCGGCTGATTGATTGCTCATGCTCGCCAACTGGGACCGCTGACAGTCATCCCCGATGAGACCGCAGGTCAGTTCATGCCGATGTGCAAGCACGGCTCTCGTTGTCAGCGGACAGAAACTACGCCGCCCACCTCGCCGACAACGCCTCGGCCTGCGCGAGCACCGTCTGCACCGCCGCGTCCTGTAGGTCAGGCGGATACCCGTACTGGCGCAGGATGCGCTTCACCAACACACGCATGCGGGCCCGTGCGCTCTCGCGATGGGACCAGTCCACGGTGACATTACTCTTGAGCTTCGCCAGCAACTCGTGGGCGATCACCTTCAGCTGGTCGTCGCCCATCACCTCGATGGCGCTCTCGTTCTCCGCCAGGGCGTCGTAGAACGCGATTTCGTCGGCAGTTAGGCCCTCCGCTTCGCCACGCTGGTGCGCCTGGCGGATGTCCTTCGCCAGCTTGATCAGCTCCTGGAGGATCTCGACGGTGCTCAGGGCGTTGGTGTGATAGCGGGCGATCGCCGCCTCAAGCCGTTCAGAAAACTTCCTCGTCTCCACCACGTTGGAACGGCTGCGCGAACGGATCTCGTCGTTGAGGAGCTTCTGTAGCGCCTGCAGCGCAAGGTTCGGCTTGTCCATCTCCCGGACCTCGGCGAGGAACTCGTCGGACAGGATGGAGATGTCCGGTGTCTTCAGCCCCGCGGCCTGCAGGATGTCCACGATCTCGGTGGAGATCACGGCCCGGTTCACCAGCTGCGCGATGGCGAACTCCCGGTCGGCACCTGCGCGACCGCCTTTGTCTTGCGCCTTCACCAGCGCACTGCGCACCGCCTGGAAAAACCCCACCTCATCCCGGATCTCGCGCGCCTCGTCGCTGGCACCCGCGAGGGCGAAGGCCTTCGACAGCGCCAGCACCCCATCCTGGTAGCGCCGATGCGCACGACGCCTCCCGTCGTCTGTGGTCTCACGAGCGGCGGCCTCGTGCTGCCGGGCAAGAACCCACTCGATGGCGCCGGCGAGGGTCGCCAGCCGTTTCTTCGGAGTGCCGATCAGCCCGGTGTGGTAGTCGAACCCGTGGAACATCGCCGCCACCACGTCGTACTTCTCCTGCAGCATGGCGATGGCCTCGGCCTCGTCGACGCCGGTCTTGTCGCGGTCCCCCGGTGAGTACTGGCCCAAGGCCTCCTTCAGGTTCTGCGCGATACCGATGTAGTCGACGACGAGTCCGGCGGGCTTGTCGCGGAACACGCGGTTCACCCGGGCGATCGCCTGCATCAGCCCGTGTCCGCGCATCGGCTTGTCGATGTACATGGTATGCATCGAGGGCGCGTCGAAGCCCGTGAGCCACATGTCGCGCACCAGCACCAGCCGCAGGGGGTCATTCGGGTCCTTGGCCCGCTTCGCGAGCAGATCCCGGCGGGCCTTGTTACCGATGAAAGGCTGCCAATCTTCTGGGTCGGAGGCGGAGCCGGTCATCACGATCTTCACCACGCCGGCGTTATCGTCGTCGGAATGCCACTCGGGGCGCAGGGCGACGATCTCCCGGTACAGGGCGATGCAGATCCGGCGGCTCATGCACACCGCCATGGCCTTGCCGTCGAGCGCAGCCACGCGGTCCTCGAAGTGCTGCACCAGGTCCCCGGCAATCAGCCGCAGACGCTTCTGTGAGCCCACCAGGGCCTCGATCGCCGACCACTTGCGCTTCAACCGCTCCTGCTCGGATTCGGCCTCCTCCTCGGTCAGCTCCTCGACCTCAGCGTCGATCTTCGGTTTCTCGTCCTCCGGCAGTTCGATACGGGCGAGTCGGCTTTCGTAGTAAATGGGCACCGTCGCCCCGTCCTCGACCGCACGGCTGATGTCGTAGATGTCGATGTACTCGCCGAACACCGCGGGCGTGTTCACGTCATCCTTCTCGATCGGCGTCCCGGTGAACCCGATGAACGAGGCGTTGGGGAGCGCGTCGCGCATGTGTTTGGCGAAGCCGTAGGCAATCTCGCCGGTTTTGCGCTCTACGCGTGCCCGGAACCCGTACTGGGACCGGTGGGCCTCGTCGGCAATCACCACCACGTTGCGGCGCTCGGTGAGGACCGGGTAGGCCGCGCCGGCCTCAGGCGCGAACTTCTGGATGGTGGTGAAGATAACCCCCCCAGAGGCGCGGTTCAGCGCCTTCTGCAGGTCCTCGCGGCTGTTGGCCTGGATAGGGGTCTGGCGGATCAGGTCGGCACACATGGCGAAGGTGCCGAACAACTGGTCGTCGAGGTCGTTGCGGTCGGTGATGACCACGATGGTGGGATTCTCGAGCTCAGGGAGTCGGACCAGTTGGCCAGCATAGAAGGCCATGAGGAGGCTCTTGCCGGACCCCTGGGTGTGCCAGATCACCCCCACCCGGCGGTCGCCCTCTGGGCGCGTGGCAGTCAGCGTTTGGGCAACGGCATGCCGCACCGCGTGGTACTGGTGATAGCCGGCGATGATCTTGACGACCCCGCAATCGACGTTCCCGAACACGGTGAAGTCGCGAATCAGGTCTAGGAACCGTCGATGCTCAAACACGCCCTCGACCAGCACCGGAAGTTGGGGCTGGTGCGTGGGGGCGACGTCCGTTCCGTCTGTCGTGCGCCACGGCATGAACCGCTCGATGTTCGCGGTCAGGGAGCCGACCCTGGCCTGCAGGCCATCGGAGATCACCAGCGCGGCGTTGGTGCGGAACAGCGATGGAATCTGGGCCTTGTAGGTCTGCAGCTGATTGAATGCCGACTGCAGCGTCGCCTGCTCGCCCCCGGGGTTCTTCAGCTCGATCACCGCAATTGGGATGCCGTTCAGGAATACCACCACGTCGGGGCGGCGGTTGATGCCGTTCTCCACCACCGTGAACTGTCCGCTCGCCACCCAGTCATTGCCCGCAGGATCGGCGAAGTCCACCAGCCAGACCGTGTCCCCTCGGATGTCCCCATCCTCCGTGTAGCACTCAACGGGCACCCCCTCGACCAGCAGCTTGTGCAGGCGGCGGTTCTCCTCCACCAGGGATGGTGAGCCCGCGGCGATCACCTGCTTCAGCGCATCCTGTCGGGCCTCGGGCGGGATGTGCGGGTTCAACCTATCGATCGCGGCCTGCAGCCTCGGGAGCAACAGCACGTCGCCGTAGGCCTCCCGCTCGGGTGCGGTGCCGTCGGGGCCGATCTCGGAATCGGTGGCGAGGGTGTACCCCAGATCATGAAACTGGGACAGCAGGAGCGCCTCGACCGCTGACTCGGAGAGGAAGGCACTCATTCAGCACCTTTCCCAAGCTCGATTAGTGCCCTGAGATCAACATCCGGCGCAATAAGCTCCTGCTCGCGTGCCTCCTGATAAGAAATCCACCGAAAGCCCTCGTTTTCAACGCGACTAAACACGTAAACACTTTTTTCTTCCGGCTCTTTCGGAGCCCCTAGCCGGAAGAAATGCACCGCTTTACAAAAACGACGCGTGCCGCCCATCCAGAAAGCCAGCGCACCGCTCTTGAACGTGCCATCAACTTCGATCGTGATCTTCTCGAACGCCGGGTCGCTCCCGGAAAGCCTTTCCACCTCGAAGTTCATGCCCGTATCAGTTCCTTCAGCACGACCCGGCCTTACCAAATAGAACCGTCGAAACAGCGGCGCGCATATCTCGTACAAACCCCTGACGAGTTCTCGCAACTGCCCTTCCAAACGTTCAGCATCACTCTGTTTGATGTGACCACCATGCCCTTTCCAATCATTCCGATATGTGCACGCGCTCTGAAGGAGGTCTAAGGTCTTGCTAAGTTGACCAACCTCGCTCGCTGCGCTGACTAGATCTGGCCCGCCGGTCTCCATTGCTATTTGCCGAAGAGAAGCTTCACTACTGATTCGCCTAACCTCCTTCAAACTCGCCCCCGCGAGCCGAATCCAGAAACCGAAATCAGCACGCTTTATACCTGCCGCATTAGTTGGATAAAGCAATTTACTTAAAACGCTCTCCCAGTCCTGCCTCAGGGCAGAAACGTAACTTACCCCGACCGTTGCGAAATAGACCGACGCCATTTCAAAAAAGTGAAGGAGCGCGTCTACCCGGTCCTTGGGGTCGGTTGAAACCTGACAATGCCGATATATAGCCG
>PUNP01000276.1 GCA_003551785.1 Candidatus Brocadiaceae bacterium
AAATGGGAGAAAAACTCCTGCGCCATATCTATGCCATTCGCCGGACGATGATGGTCGAATCGCGTCGCCTTAATCATCGCCGCCTTCCCGATTTTGATATCCCCGAGGGCGAAGAACTCGAAAAGGTGCGGAGTATCGACTCATACGAGTCCGAAGAGATCGAACGCATGGTAAGCGCCGGCATCGAGGCAAATGAACTGCTGGATTTCGAACCGGTCAGGTTCAGCCGTGAGCTTGAGCCTGCCGCCGAAGCGCTTGGGCTTCCTGATGTATCTTCCGGCTCTCTGGGCACACATGCGCCAAGACACAGGCAGGTTTTCTATACATGGATGGAAGAACCGGGGGAGATCACACTGCGGGTACGTGGGGGGATGATCAGTCACTTCCGTGATCGTGGAAACGTGCGTATAAACCTGCACTCTCCTCTTGACGAGTTAGTGGAGGGGGTTGATTTCGACGACAGCGTTCCTCCGGACGGCGAAGAGTATACGGTTACCCTGGAAACACCTTTCGATGGTTTGCATTGGATAGAGGCCAGAGACGGCGGTGATTCCACCTTTGTGCACCTTGATGATGAACATATGCACTATACTGTACCTTCGGAGCAGGGCATGCCATTCACATACCGCGGCCGCTGGAACCTTTACTTTTACGTTCCAAAGGGTACAGAGGTGGTGGGTGGATACGCCGCCGGCACCAGCGGAAGTGTATTTGATGGAAGCGGAAACGAGGTTTTTCAGTTCAGTGAGCTTGACGGTTCCGATCACTTCAGTATTGCGGTGCCGGAAGGCGAGGATGGGCGACTGTGGCAGATTCGCAATGCCTCGGGGGCCCGTTATCTTATGACAGTTCCTCCCTATATGGCTCGCTGCGAAAAGTCACTTCTGCTTCCGCGAGAAGTTATCGAATCCGACAAATAAAAGAGGATATTTTACAATGACAAAAATCGTTATCATCGGTGCGGGCAGCAAGTTCGGAGGCAGGCTTTCTATTGATATTATGTCGAGGGAAGTGCTTCAGGATGCACAGATATGCCTCTGTGATCCCCATTCAGAAAGGCTCGCCAAGGTAAAAGATTACGTTAAGCGAACGGTGTCCGCACATGGTCTTCCTACACAGGTGGCTGCCGGAACAGATCGCACCGAGTTTCTCCCCGGTGCTTCTTTTGTCGTCACCTCAATTTCGGTCGGCGGGGGGGCGTATTACGGACATCCCTACAAGGCCGAGGTCGAGATTCCTCAAAAATACGGCCTCCAGCAGAGTGTTGCCGATACCTGCAGTACCGGCGCCGTATTTCGCTTTCTTAGAACCGGGCCGGTTCAGAACCAGATTCTTAATGATGTCGAGCGGCTATGTCCCGACGCCCTTGTTCTCAACCATACCAACCCTATGTCAATGCTCACCTGGCTGCATAACGTGAGCACAAACGTCAACTTCATCGGTCTTTGCCATGGTGTTCAGAACTCGGCCAATACGGTGGCTGAACTGCTTGATATTCCGTTCGAAGAATTATCCTATAAAGTGGCCGGAATTAACCATTTGGCCTGGTACCTGGAATTCCTGCGGAATGGCGAGAGCATTTACCCGCAACTTTTCGGGCTTCTGGATGACCCTGAAAAGTACAAAAAGGAAGCCGTACGTCTCACAATCATGAAAGAGTTCGGTTATTTCCCCACGGAAGGGAGTGGACATGACTCGGAATACATGCCTTATTTCCGAAGAACACCGGAGCTGCTCGAAAAATACGGTCTCCGCAAGCGCAGGGTCAGGGAAAAGTCAGGCAAAGACAGGGCGTGGTTCAAGGATAAAGATGCTGATGATAACCGGGGGGGGGAAGTACTCAGGCGCTCTCGCGAATATACTACAGGTATCATGGAAGCTATGCTCACCGATGTGCCTTTTCGTTTCAACGGTAACGTGATGAATACGGGGCTCATTTCCAATTTGCCCGAAGGCTGTTGTGTGGAGGTGCCTTGTATGGCTGATGCCCGCGGCATACACCCTTGCTACGTCGGGGATTTGCCGCCTCAGCTCGCCGCACTGAATCGTAACAACATCAACGTACACGAACTTGCCGTCCGTGCGGTGCTGGATCGTGATCGCGATGCCGCTTTCCATGCCTGCGCGCTTGACCCTCTGACCTCTTCGGTAGTATCCCTGGACGATTTGCATAAGATGTTCGACGAACTCTGGGAAGCGGAACGGGACCTTTTACAATGGTTTGAACCAGGGCGGAGAGGCAGGCTCCCGGAACCATTTGCCGCTCAGTGATTGTACAATGCATTTTTGCGTTGAAAGCCCGGCGGCATCGTTGCCGGCTCAGGGCACGGTGGTGGTAAAGTAACGGGGTTCACTGAATATTTACGATTAAATTGTATTTCATATTTCTGTCAGGTGAATGATAATGATCGAAACTCTTAACTGTATTATTTTATGTGGCGGCGCCGGAAGCAGAATGGGGTCGGCGGGTACTCATAAGGTTTGCTATGATATTCATGGGAAGCCGGCTATAAACCGGGCCATTGAGAATTACAAGAAGGCGGGTGTAGGTAAATTTATCCTGGTCGTTGGGCATATGTGCGGCCAGGTCATTGAGACGGTCGGATCGGAATATCCCGATGTGTTTTTTGTTTATCAGCACAACCCTGGTGGAACGGGTCATGCGGCCCGGATCGGACTTCAAGCCATGCGCAATGCGAATATCCAGGGGCCTGTATTGTTGACGATGGGGGATAAAATTGTCCAACCTGCCGTAGTTCAGCGTTTGGCTGCGGATTTTGAGCGTGATGCAGCGGCCGTTACATTTGCTGTCGCTCCGAAGGAATATGCCGATAATGCCGGCCGGGTTGTCACCCATGACGGTGTGACCGCGATAAGGGAAGTCGCAGACATTAAGGATGCTATGCAATATCATTCCGACGGCGCATCAGAATCCGGCAAAGCGCTGTATGTTGGTGATAAACTACTGGATCCATTCGAGTTGGAGGAAAGTGTCGAGTATGTCAACTCATCGGTCTATCTCTTCCGTCAAAGTCCGCTGGCCCGTGCATTGAAACAGCTTAATAGCGATAATGCCCAATCCGAAGAGTATTTGACGGATGTTATTGAGATCATCTCTGCGGAGGAAGATGTGTCGTCTGTACCTTGCATGGAAAAGGACGCGATTATGAGTTTTAATAATCCCGAAGAACTTCTTGAAATACGGGATTACTATAGAGATGCGAAGAAAAAGCTTCCAACCGATCCGGCGCAGGTTAAAGATCTCAGAGAATGGTTGGGGCTTTTTGATACGCTGCCGGCCGATTTTTACGATTACCTGTCGAGAATTTACGGTGATGATTCCGATTTTATCGGGGAAAGAACAAGTAAAATTAAAGATGTTCTAAAACTTTTCATGCGGCAATATGGCCCGGATCGAAAGGTCTTAATTGCTCGAGCCCCCGGCAGGATCAACCTGATGGGGCGTCATATCGACCACAGAGGTGGTAATGTTAACGTGATGTCAATCAACAGGGAGACCGTGATGGTCGCTTCCGCGAGGGAAGACGACAGGATCAGGATCGCCAATACCGATGATGCTTTTGAGCCTTTTGAATTCTCTATTTCCGAGCATGTTGAAGACATAAGCTGGGATAGCTGGGAGGATTATGTGAATTCTGACAAAACCCGGCGGATAGTGCGGCAGAATGCGGGAAGCTGGGTCAATTATATAAAAGCTGCGGCATTGAGGCTCCAGCATGAGTTTTCCGATATGAAGCTCCGTGGGATGGATGTCGCAGTGACGGGAGACATCCCTATTGCTGCGGGGTTGTCAAGTTCGTCGGCTATTGTCGTTGCGGCGGTTGAAGCGATGGTCGGCCTCAACGAGCTGGAGGTCTCTGTTAATGGTTTTGTTGATCTTTGTGGTGAAGGTGAATGGTTTGTGGGTTCCAGGGGGGGGAGTGCCGATCACGCCGCCATGAAGTTTGCAGAGCGCGGCCAGGTAATTTCTATGTCTTTCTTCCCGTTTGAAATACTGAGTAAAAGCCGTTTTCCAGAGGGATATAGACTGATTATTGCCAATTCCGGGATCAAGGCCGAGAAAAGCGATGCTGCGAGGAATCAGTTTAACCATCGTGTTGCCTGCTATGAACTCGGGATGCTTTTGCTGAAACAGTCTTACCGTGTGGAACACCTGCGTGATATGACCCCGGAGAACCTGAGTATTCCTCTGGACAGCATATACAAAAATTTGTTAGAAATCCCGCAGAGTCTGTCGAGAAAGGTAATGTATGATTTTTTCCATAAAAAACACCACCCGGAGATCGCGCGGATTATGAGCAATCACGAAGGGGTGAAGTCTTATCCTCTGCGCGCAGTTATTCTTTATGGTATATCCGAATGTGCCAGGGCGCGTCTGTGCCGTGAGTTGCTCCAAAAAGGCGATATAGAAACACTGGGACGGCTTATGGTAATCAGTCATGAAGGTGACAGGGTTGCAGAGTGGAACGGTGATCAATATGTTGAAGCCGGGTTCCAGGTCGATGATGAATATCTCCAATCGTTGATCGCCAATATTGAAAGCGAGGAGGCAAACCTTGAAAATCAGCCAGGCAGCTATTTCTGCTCAACCCCCGAGATAGACTTTATCGTCGATACCGCCTGCAGTATCCAAGGCGTATGCGGTGCTCAGCTATCCGGGGCCGGACTGGGTGGTTGTGCTATGATTCTTGCCGAGAGCAATTCCACCGAAAACGTTAAAAATGCGCTTATCGAAAGTTATTATCAGCCCCGCAGCATATCCCCCGACATAACTATATGTAATCCGGTGCATGGTTCGGGGATACTTCAGTACGAATGATGCAAATCGGCCTTCTTTTCTCTCGGAATAGCTGATAAAGGTTGATCGATTATCACTTTTAATAAGGATTTCCGACTATGCCACAGGTGAGAATTATCGTTCACGGAGGCGTGCGTAAAACTCCCAATGAGTCCATCCAGCGCCATAAACAACAGGTGCTTGACGCTGCCGCAGCCACCGGCGCATCTGAGGGGAATGCGCTCAATGCCGTGGAAAAGGCGGTTAAAACCCTTGAATCCTCCCCATATGGAAACTGGCTGCTCTGCGCAGAAGGCTGCTGAAAATGCAATCAGGGAGTTTGAAAAAATAACACAGTCGATAGCCGGGGTGATTTTGCTTGACCGTCAGGGTAGACCCGGGTCAGCGGCAACGCATGGAATCTGGGAAAGTACCTCGGGATAGCAGCGGCCGTTGAAACTGCGGATGTGAAATTATACGCTTTTATAGAGGCTATGGAGTTAATAAGGAAGTCGAGAACGCGGAGAAAATAATCCGCAGATAAAGTTTTTTTCGTTTGTTTATTTTGGGATGGCGCTGCATTTGATGAGATATACCTTTGTTTGAAAGGCCAAACTGATTAGCATGTGCCATATTATTGGTGACCATCATGGTTCTTTCTGGGGGATGAAAATAGGCGGGGGCCGGTTTTACTTTCTTAACGTCCCGCCTTATCTGGCCCGAAGCCCCGAAGAACTGCTTCTTCCTGTTGAGCTGCTCGAATGAGTGCTTCGCCGGCTCGGCGGAAAAAGCATGTCATGACAAGGGGAGAGGGCCGCTGGCAGCTTGGCCGAAAAGCGCATACAATAGCCAATACGCTTCGATCTACCTCGCCCTTTCAGGCCGCGTCCCTGGAAAGGGCAGATTGACCTGCCCCTGGTTTTATCCCGAAATACGGAAAAAAAGTTTTTAAGTCGTTTATTTGATAATAACGTCGTGTTTGCTTAAAATAAAAGTCAGTGTTCAGTGGCCATCGGCCATGAGTGATGAGGCAACGGGGTTCGCGGAGTTTACACGAATACTTTTGCGTTTATTGTGATTCAGTTTTCAGTCATATTCCTGTTGATTAGGAGAGGTTTGTATGAATAATGAGATGGCGGTAAGGTGGATGTTGTGTGCGATCATCAGTGCGTTTTTGTTTGTAGCGGCTGCGCCGGCATCGGCGGTCATGCTGGTGGAAAACGGTGAGCCCCGCAGCGTCATTGTCCTGCCTCCCGAACCGGAAGAGGCCGAACGGCAGGCAGCCGATGAGCTGGTCGAACATATCGAGCTGATCAGCGGCGCAGTGCTGACGGTGACGGCTGAGGGGGAAGAGCATGAAGGTATGACGCCGATCCTGATCGGCTCATCCGCCGATTCAGGGATAGATGATATGATCCTGCAGCAGGGCGACGATCCCTGGTCTTTTGCTCTCATCGTGCGGGATGATTCTATCCACCTGCGCGGACTCTCGCCGCAAGGCTCCCGCACCGCCGCTTTCGAGCTTCTCGAACAGCTCGGCGTGCGATGGTATATGCCGGGCGATATCGGCCGTGTGGTCCCGGAATCGCAAACTCTTCGGATTGAACATCAGCAGACCGTGCAGGTGCCTTCTTACGAGGGGCGCAGGGGACCTCGTAATCACGCTGATGTGTGGAACAGGCGCCTGCGAATGGGGGGCAGGGGACGCTACGGAGCTCACGGCATTCAGCCTTTTAACCCATCAAGCGCACGCAGGGCAATGTATGAGGATAACCCCGAATATTTTGCACTCGTTGACGGGGAGCGCACCATTCGCCAGCTATGCCTGACCAATTCCACCGATAATA
>PUNP01000615.1 GCA_003551785.1 Candidatus Brocadiaceae bacterium
GCCATGCCTATGGCGTCCACCCCGATATCTGCCGCATGCTCCGCAAGAGCGACCGATTCTACGGGAGACTGGCATGTGACATGCACGATCAGGTTCAGCCCCTGCCTCGCTTGCAACCAGGATTCCGCCAGTTTCTTCCTCTCCTCTGACGACAGCGAGAATCCTTCGCCGGTCGTACCGTTAACAAACACACCTTTGACTCCACTCTTTTTTAAGTACTGTGCATAGCTGGAAATCAAGTCCAAATTAAGTGTCCCGTCTGAATTCATAGGTGTAAACGGTGCTGCTATCAATCCACGGTTTTTCCGGTATACCATTTTCACCTCCAAAACAATTAAAAAAATCAATATCGAATAGCATCGGGTTTGCCTGACCATATATGTTCGCGCATAGAGTCTTCGGCTTCTTGTGGCGATTTTGCTGCAAGTTCTTCCAGTAATAATATATGGCGTTTCACCGGTTGGATATGAGGAATTGACATGATAAGATTTATGCGATAGAAAAGTCCAATCTGCATCACTTTGCGGTATTCACGTGTCAGAGCCTCACATCCCGCTGTTTCCACCAACCCAACATGAAAGTTCACCTCCCGATCCGCCCTTTCTAGATCAGAGACACACCCTTCGTCAGTTTCCAGAGCTAAAGCTTTTAGAGAATCCATGTTATTTTTAACAACATCTCCACATATCAGACGTGCCGCCTGGCATTCAAAAGCTTCACGCACGATCATATGTCCCCTCACATTTTCCCTGGAAGCGGTCTTTACTCTTGTGCCGCGGCGCGGCAGTGTCTCCAGGAACCCTTCACACTGAAGCTGAATCATAGCCTCATGCACCGGGGCCGGACTGGTGCCATACTCCTTTGCCAGACCGCGTCGGTTCAGCAAATCGCCCGGTGCAAAATCTCCACTCAGGATACTGCTGCGAAGCTGCTGGTAAACTTTTTCTTTTAGTGCTATATTTCCCATTTTTCTGTTTGCATATCCACTTTACTGACTCTAAAAAATTATATCATATACCAGGTGATATATCAAGTAAAGACACCAAAGGCTTCACTCAATTTATCGGCAAAGTTGAAGGGCGGCCCAAAAAACCATTGACGAGGACGGACACATCATGTATTTTTCCGGCTCCTCTTTTTTTACTTTTTTTTGACTTCGTGACTCCGTGACTTCGTGACGCCGGATGAGGATTTCCCACAGTGATTTTCGATTTTGCGAATACCTTTGCATTGTGGGTAATCTCTGCACCGTCATTGATGCAGCGTTGCTTCTCACGAACCATACGGTGGTTCTTGGGGCGGCTCGGTACGCGGCAGGAATTGCACGCCCCGCTCCCTGAGCATGGAATGGAGCTCCGCGCCGTCAAGGTCCGCCGGTTCAATGCTTCGACGGACGGCCACGGCAGCCGCAAGGCCCGCGGCCTGCCCCATTGCCATGCAGGTTCCCGTGACGCGATACGCGGAATGAGCCAGATGGGAACCGGAAATGCAGCGTCCGGCCCAAAGGAGTCCCCGCACATGTTCGGGCACAAGGCTGCGATAGGGAATGTCGCATCGGGGAATCGTGTGCCGGGTGACGCCCGGCGGAAACTCCGGCAGCTTCGGAGTCGGGTCCTGCGGGTCGAGTTCATGCAGATCAACGTGGAAGCCGATACTCGTTACCGCATCATCAAAACAACGCCCATTGAGGAGGTCGTCGAGCTCCAGTCTATAGCGACCTTCAAGCCGCCGCCCCTCGCGTACGCCGATCTGTGGCGCCGTCTGGGAGAGTCTAAGGTTCTCGAGACCGGGGATTTTGCGCATGGCCGGCAAAAACACCTCGTGCACCTGACGCCGTGCTTCGACCGTGGCCCGGCTTATCTGGCGGGCGTCCGTGGCATCGATCCGGTACATATGCGTTGCCTGCACCGCTGCAACAGCTTTCCCGGGCAGAGCAATGAGAAACGGTGCGCCGCTGCGTTGCGGACCATAAGGCAGTTGGATCGGGAGCTGATGATCCACGATGGCCTTTGTCAGGTCACGGTAAAATTCGTATGCGGCCATACGGTCGGGAGGAAGATCGCGAAACCCTTGATAACCGCTGATTTCAAACATCAGGGTCATCGGCTGACATAAACCGTCTTTGCTGCGTCCAATTTCGAACGGCACACCCGCACGGGCACCCACATCGCCATCTCCCGTGCAGTCAATGATCGCGCGCGCCAACACCGCCTCGCGTCCTGACTTGCTCTCGACGATCACGCCGATAACGCGGTCATCTTCGATGATTGGTTCGCTGAAAGAGCAGAGATACCAGTAATCGACTCCAGCCTCGGTCATCATCTTTTCGAGCAGGTATTTCATGATTTCGACGTCAAAAACATCTCTTCCCTTACAAGCCCATGCTTTATGAGCCTTAAGGTTGTCGATCAGGCGGTCGACGATCCAGCCTTTACACGGGTCAAACAGCGGATTGACCAGTTCGGCGGTCCAGGCCCCGCCCAGCATCGCGTGTCGCTCAACCAACAGGGTTTTGGCGCCTTCCTCGGCCGCCGCTAAAGCAGCCCCTACTCCCGCTGGCCCGCCGCCGACAACCACGACGTCGTATGCGCCCTGAACGGGAATGTCGCGTGCAGGTTGGCGAACAGCCGCCGGGATGTTTGCTTTGTGCTTTTCTGGATTTCCGATCATGAGAGCCTCTATTTCTTCGGCAATCTCTTAAAATTTTTTTGACTTTAATACATAACAACTTCGTACACCGGGCTGGTGCATTGGCACCTTTACTTAGGAGCATTATAGCGACTTCACTTATCGACTACAAATTAAAACTTCACTGCTATCCTTCTCCTCTCCCTGCCTTTAAAACGGTATTTGTTTCTCATGTCATCATTTTGTATAATAAGCGTCGAGTGGAATCAAAACACCGTCATCACTCCATCCTGCTGGTGGGGCATAACGGAATTAATAAAGCTCTGATTGCTGATATTACGGGCCAAAAGTTAAGAGACATGCAGGATTTGGAGAATACCAGCATCTGCATATTTGATCTTGATGAGAATGAAGAAGACAAAGCCCTGCTCTCTGATTCGAAAGAAAATTTGTGGGAGTATGAACTTCCTGACGGCCGGGGCATCCGCCTTGCAATAGAGTTTTTATTCCCCTATATCGTAGATAAATCGACATGGCCTTACCCCCCCGATGTACAGCATTTTGAAGAATGGCCAGTTGCTATGCCCGGGTTTCTGTTTGCCGGCATCGCTTTGGACAAACCTGATTATGTTTCTTTATGGAAGCCGCTTGACAAACATCCTGACAACATTGAAGTTCAACGGAATATAGCCATCAAAGAACCGATCTTATGGCTTCATCATTTAGAACTTTTTAATTAAAAAGTAACACGCGTCTGCTTTAGGAACAGATTGCAAAACCTTCTTCTCAGTTCAGGACAGAATCAAAAAAGCTTTTGTAAGTCCTCAGTGAACTACGTTACTCTATCACCACCGTGCACTGTGCCGGTGGTGACGAGACAAAGTAGTTCACTGAGTATTTACGAGCTTTAAACGAACCGCTGCCCTCTAAAGGTCAATACGCCGATGGGCCATCCTTTCCACTATATAATACCCTGCAAAATTAGCGCAGGTCACCGATGATACTAAAAAATTCCATAGAAGGATAATCCATATTAAATATAAGCATTTCCGATTCAACTTTTATTTCGGTTGCCTGCAGCATCGATCTTAAGCCTGCCATATTGGGATTAAGGACTGTCAAAGCGAAGATCCCTCTAACACGCTGCCCCAGCTTCTCAGCCGCTTGGGCGTCGGTAGTTTTTAGTGCGGCCCCAACACTTAAAATACCTTCTCGTTCCGCCGCATGAACAAAAAAGGATTCTGCTTCCTCCAGTACATCCCAACCGGCATAATCGTTGATACCTTTGCGTATATCTTTCACTGCAACAACAAGAAACGCATCATACGGGGTTTCTGAGGACCGTGAGAATCTTTCCCCCCAGTCGATATCCGCAGACGCTCCGTCGTAAACGTCCAGCCCGAGTTCGATAGCAGCTTGAGAGTAGGAAAAGATAATTGTATCAGGTGCGGCAAACGCTGCATGATTCATCTTGCCGTTTTCCTGAGAAAGCCAACTATGAACCTTATGACCACGATAATCACTTTCTTCGTGGCCTGGTTTTCGGCCGATATACTTAGCTGCATTTTGCTGATCGAAATCACCTTTTATTACAGCTGTGAACTCCAAACTATTTTCTGCTGAACCGTAGACTGTAATGGTGTCTACAGTATCCCAAGGCCTGCCACCAGTAAAGTCCTTAAACTCCTCAAGGTTACTGCCTAAATCAAATGGTAAAGCTTCCAAAGTATTTTCGCCGATATCTGTTTCCCGTAACGAAGCGACATGAATATGAAAAACCCAATCGGCCATATTGCTGACGATACCTTCCGGCAGAGGAGATAGCCCTCGCACTGTAGGAAACCCCATAAAAGCAAACACAACAAGGCAAAAAACAATAACAGAAGCAATTATTAAACCGTATTTCTTGGTCATATTTTAACTCACAAAAAAAGTAACTTATTAACTCTACGAAACTTCAAATATTATAGCAAAACACCGGCTCAATCATCCACCCCCTGCTACCAGGGACGCGTATCAGTATGGGAGACCCTTGCATCCGGATAAAGAACATTCCTGGTATCGGAATGAACTTTATCAGCATCCAACATTATGGGAGTAAGAGCACGGCTTTCCCATGGGGGCCAATCATAGACCGGCGACCGATCATAATCCTGATCATTCAATTCCGAGAACCACAAGTAACTTGTATCTTCCTCCCTGTACTCCGTAATGTCCGAAGGACATATAAAAACTTCAGCGCTTTTAAGATAAGGATCAAGCACTTCAACTATAGTAGGTAAGTTCATCAGTGGGAAGGATTTGAATGGGACACAAGAAGGATACCTGTAATTGTTGTCGGGGATGTACATTTGGAGCGCCGCTCCGATCTGTCTCAAGTTAGATAAACAGACACTCCTTCTTGCTTCCGCCCTTGCTCTACCCAGAGCGGGCAGAATCATAGAGGACAATACAGCGATGATTCCGATAACTACCAAAAGTTCTATCAAAGTAAATCCCATCATTTTTCTGTCGTACATTGTATTCACGTATTCACCTTGTCATCTTTAAAATGTTATTGATTTCATGAACTATGGGCATTACCGCCTTCATTTCCTCAGCTGAAAGTTCTGTCATGTAAGCTCGTCGCCATTTTTCTATTTTTTCCTTGCCTTCAGGAGAATGCTGGTAATCTCTCAGTTCCATTACCTGCTGATCAGTCATGTTATCTGCGGCAACCCTGAGCACTTTGGCTGCTGTTGAGGTCATAACTTCCCGATATTCCGTGGGAAGCATAGTAAGCACTGTGACGCCATCATGGAGGCCCTTCACGTCAATAGCATTGGCCAACCCATCCCGAGCCTCCTCCGGTGAAGCGTTGATTACTGTCGACCTTAAACGGAACATCCTTTCTCCCCCTCCAGCCCTGAGTGATAACAATTCCCGCAACTCTTCCGGATTGATATCTGCAACTCGTCTTTCAATCTCTAACCGTATTGCATCCCTTTGTTCGGACGTTAAACGTCCCTTGTATTCCTCCTCACCCCTACGCATAAAAATTACAGAAGCGGCAGCTAAGAAGCCACAGCTTACAACAATTACAGCAATAATCTTTGTCTTTTTTTTTATTATTCGATCTTTCATTTTCACAAATAGGCGATTTGAACACTAATTTAGTTTATTATATTAATACGCACCGAGCGGTCGGTTTGTTACATGCGAATTATATAGTCAAGCTTAACAGAACTAACAGCTTGGCCGAAAAGGCAATAACAGGTTCATAGTAAACCCTTTCAAGGGATCCGGAATCCGGGAATTGCTACGCGCTCCCATGGACGCTTGAAAGCGTCCACGACGAGCCGGGTTTTCGGTCGCGCCCGGAACAGTTGGATGCTTGCACAATATAAAACATTACGGGATTTTTTATTTGCAGGAATTATCACTTTGCAATATTATATTGAGTAGCTTATTATAATAAATGTCTTTTAAGTTCTCACTGATAACTTAAAAGCATCTTTGAATTAACATTTACCGTCAATGAGATTTCTTTCGATCAGGATTAAACGATATTTTCGATAATACCCTTTAGGAGTTCGTGTAATGTCCGAAAAGCTTCCCCAAAATAATCTGCCAAAAAAAATTAAAGTACTCGCCATCGGTGCTCATCCGGACGACATAGAGTTTATGATGGGCGGCACGCTTTTACTGCTGAAAAAAGCGGGTGCAAAAATATATTTATGGAACCTTGCAGACGGTGTTTGTGGAACGACACGGCTGAGTAAAAAGGACATTGTTAAAACGCGCAGGGATGAGGCAATAAACGCAGGTGGGGTTTGTGATGCCGAGGATGTTCTCCCCCCCATCGCAGAGGACCTGATGCTGCTTTATGATGAGGAGTGTATAAGAAGGACAGCCGCTGGTATACGAAAAGTCCGCCCGGATGTAATACTGGCACCTTCCCCTGATGATTATATGGAAGACCACCAGAACGCATCGAGGCTTGCCGTTACCGGTGCATTTGCAAGAGGGATGAA
>PUNP01000607.1 GCA_003551785.1 Candidatus Brocadiaceae bacterium
TGGTCTTAGCTTATGAGATCCTCGTAGTGAACCCTGCTGTCAGGAACCTTATTCGCGAACAGGAAATAGATCAGATATACTCTCAAATGCAAATGGGGCAGGGCACCGGGATGCAGACAATGAATTCTTGTTTAGCCAGGCTGGTTAAAGAGGGGAAAATTACCGAATCCACCGCCTTGGCCCGGTGCAGTAATATTAAAGAGATGGATTCGCTGCTGCAGTAGGGGCGAAAAGATGACTACCCCGAAAATTCATAATTCAAGACAATATTAAATACAACAATTTGGAAATCAATATGTTAAGTGTCATTTGGGTGACAAATTGCCGGTTAAGACATCGGGATTTCATTGGCGAATCCGAAAAGATTGCCGCATACTTCACCGATTATTTTGCTTTTCGATTTCAACCTGGGGGATATAAAAACATAGAATTTCCATAAATTGCGATGCTGCTGCTGAAGAACTTTTATTTCATCCGAGTTGATGTCGCAAAAGCGGATAAGATTATTTTTCCCGATATTGACCGGCATCTGCGCTTCTTTCAGCGCCATCTCAGCAGAGGGACAGTAGATAGCGATTTCATGGGGGGCAGCCCCCGTTTCAGAGGCGATTTTTTTTTCCGTATCGTGCCTTATCCCCTTATGGTTATGGTGGTAGGATTCAACAAGCGATTCAACATTATTGTCCCCTATCTCACGTGAGATCATGTAGCAGCGCTTGAAAAGCCTTCTTTCGATGAACCATTGTGTGAGTTCATTAAGAGACTCATCGCTTTCGAATTTTACCTGTAAAAAAGGTATCAGCGTATCATCTTTTAGATTATATAATTCTGCTGGAGACATTCCGATTTCTAATGCCCGTTCAATGGCTTTTGAGATCATTGCGCCTGCGGCAATTTTGGCATGGTGGTAATAGACTCGTTCGCTCAAAACGTACCTTATTCTGAGCAAATGCGTTATTTCGCTCAGTGCATCACGTCGGAAAATGCCGTTATGATGGAGTTTCAGGGTTAGCATTGCGTCGTCTATATGAAAATAATGAAAAAGCCGCTCGTCGTATAACTGTGATAATCCACAGAAGTAATTATCCCTTTTTAAATAGTCAAGCAGATCAGCACAAATCATTCCATCAACGAGCTGAGTTAAATATAACTTATCCTTTCGGGATTCAACTTCCGGGTTAAGAATATCCATTGCCAACCGCCCGGCATCGGTTTGTGAAAGTATCTCGCCTATGACACTGTTAAGTATGAAATATTCATATCTCTCCCAGTCACAGTCATGCCGTGAAAGCAGCTTACGTTCATCCTCAAAAGTGTGGCCGAAAGGTATATGCGTGACATCGTGCAACAGAGCGGCTAAGCGGACCGCTTTTTTTTCAGGCTCGGGGATAATGATTTCCTGATAATTTTCTAGTGCTTCCATGATCTTTTTCGACATCCAGCATGTGCCCATTGAATGCTCGAAGCGTGAATGCAGTGCCCCCGGATAAACGAAGAAGGAAGCTCCTAATTGACGTATCCCTCTTAAACGCTGTAACTGCGGTGTGTCGAGCAGTTGAAGTTCTTCGGCAGTCAAAAATATATCTCCGTGTATCGGGTCTCTTATTTTTTTGTTATTTATGTTATGTTTCATATTTATTAAATAGTGAAAGTGATCTACCATAGCATATTTCATAGAGCATCAATCCGCCTGGTGGGGCGGTAGGCCCTGCCTGTTTACGGTCATTGCATTCTAAAATACTTTCAAATTTTTTAAGAGAAAATCCACCGCAACCGACTTCCGTCATGCTTCCGACCAGGTTCCTGACCATATTATACGTAAACCCACTGCCTTCGATAAAATAGTTCAGCATATCGCCTTCTCGTATCCAATGGCTGTTGAATATGGTTCTCACCGTGCTTTCTGTATCCCCTCCCGAAGCCGTGAAAGACGCGAAATCGTGTGTGCCCTTAATTAATTCAGCGGCTGAATTCAGGGAGTTAATATCCATCTTTCGCTCAATTCTGGTGCAATACCTCTCGAAAAGAGGGCGTTTGGTTTCACTTAAAATAATCGAATACCGGTAAGTTTTTTTCACGGCGTCGAAACGTGCATGGAAATTATCAGGCACTTCATAGATGGCTCTTACGCTTATATCGTGAGTTGAAAGCCAGAAATTTATGGCATGCAGGTACGTATGGCAGGAGTGGCTGGAATGAGAATCGAAGTGAGCCATTTGGGATAAAGCGTGAACTCCTGCATCGGTTCTGCCGGCACCATGAAGAACCGTTCTTGTGTTTTTGCCCGCAGCTTTTGATACAGCACGTTCGAGCTCGCCCTGGACTGTCCTGACATCTGGCTGAAGCTGCCAGCCGCAGAAATTGGTCCCGTCATATTCTATTTTTAACAGTCTGCGTCCCATCTTCCTCTCCTCCGTCTGCAATTGAGCAATGTGGAAAAACTGCGTATAATTATAATTCAAGTTCGCTTATATTTCTAACTCACATCGAAGAGGGGAAAAGCTTTGTTACTGGATATTTACCTCGGGAGAATACAATGAATTTTACAAAAATGCATGGAATAGGTAATGATTACGTATTTGTTGATGTTTTCGAGCAGGAGATTGTAAACCCGGCAGAGATAGCCAGGCGCGTGTCGCCCCGCAATTTTTCTGTAGGGTCGGATGGATTAATTCTTATCGGCCCTTCGCAAAAAGCCGATGCATCGATGCGGATTTTCAATGCCGACGGCAGTGAAGCGGAAATGTGCGGAAACGGCGTGAGGTGCGTGGCAAAATACGTCTGGGACCATGACATCACAAAAAAAAATCCGCTCACAATAGAGACGCAAGCGGGAGTGAAGACCCTGCAGCTTACCCTTGATGATGAGACGGATTTGGTAGAGACCGTGCGGGTCGATATGGGAAAACCCGGACTGAAAAGTTCTGAAATCCCCGTCATTACAGGTGATGGTGACGAGGAGGTCGTCGATTATTCCGTTGTCATTTCCGGTCATCATATAAAAATAACATGTGTTTCTATGGGCAATCCGCACTGCATTGTACCCGTGGATACTTTTGAGCAGTTTGATTGGAGGAAGCTGGGGAGCGCCATTGAAAATAACTCTATATTCCCCCGGCGTACGAATGTTCACTTTGTGAAACCGATTTCACGCACAGAAATTGATGTTAAAACATGGGAACGCGGCAGCGGGGCGACTCTCGCCTGCGGGACGGGCGCCTCCGCCGTATGCGTGGCGGCGAATCTGCTTGGAATTGCAGAGCCCGATGTTAAAGTGAACCTGCCGGGCGGCAGCCTGGATATCGAGTGGGATAAAAATACTGATAAAGTGTATATGACCGGCCCCGCCGTCGAGGTCTATAAGGGGGTATGGACGGGTTATACCTTGCTTTAAGTTTTACTTTGTGATAAAATGAAGTTGAACTTTAACATTAACATTATCTTCATTGAGGGGTGTGGAATGGATACGATTACCATGGTTGAATTTCGTAAAGACGCCGGTGATATCGTCGAGCGTGTGAAAAGTGGGGAAGAGCTTGTTCTTTCTTATCGGGGTAAACCTGTTATGCGGCTTGAGCCGATTCAGGATGATCGTGTCAGTAAAGATGATCCCTTTTACCATTTACCTGAAATGGCGGTAGACGAAGGTGATTCTGTTAGCAATGAAGAGATTGACAGGATAATTTATGAGAAATAAGATATTTGTTGATACCAGCGGTTTTTACGCCGTACTCGTTAAAAAGGACGACAGCCATCAAAAGGCGAAGAGGGTATTTTGGGAAGCAGGTGAGTCTGGAGATGTTTTTGTTACCACCGATTATATCCTTGATGAAACTGTAACATTGTTAAGGTCAAGAGGGTATAACTTTTTGCTGTCAGGATTGATAAACATTATCTTCAATTCGCGGGCCTGCCAGGTAAAATGGATGGATGCAGAAAAGTTTCGGCAAACATGGCGTTTGGTCCAGAATCGTTCTGATCAGGATTGGTCCTTTACTGATTGTTTCAGCTTCGGGACCATGGACGATCTAAAAATTCAAAAAGCATTGACAAAAGACAATCATTTCAAACATGCCGGGTACGAGGCTTTATTGGTTGAACCATAAATAATGCCGGTGCAGCCAGACCGAACCCCGACTCGTAGTGGACGCTTTCAAGCGTCCTCGTGCGCAGTAACGCGCAACGCCGGGATTAATGCGAAATCAGCGTGAGTCGCTTGTCGCTGGTCCTTTGAAGATTATCCATACATTTACAGGCAGGAATGCCTGTTTCACGTTACTTATACCACTGGCGCGGGTCGTTGAACCAGCCTTCGATTTTTATGTCATTGTCCAGTATTTCTAATGTGGAAATGGGTTCGGAGGGGGGGATCACCTGATGCTCGGTTGTGAGTTCCCCAAGCAGATTTATGGCGGAGTCCATTTTTTCGACTCCTCTCCCGCCGGCGGGAGTTGCAGCGTCAGCGCCGCCGGCTATCTTACCGGCGATAAAAACGATTGCTTTGTCAATCAAACCGGCGTCGATAAATCCGCCAAGCGTTTCGCCCCCTCCCTCAACAAGCACATTGTGCGCCCGACGCTGTCCTAAAATGCGCAGGAGCACTTCCAGGTCTAACCTGTTTTCATGGTTATCTGAAGATTTGACGGGCAAAAGCTCACAGCCGGACTTTTCCAGTTCATTGATATTCTTTGGCGGATGGTTTGCAGGAAACGCCAGGATGACGGGTATGGACTCAGCCGTTTGTATCAGCCGGGAGTCCGGCTGCGGGATGGAATTTCCACAAATAACGACTCTGGCAGGGACTCGCTTGCATTCAGCATCACGGCATGTCAGCAAGGCATCGTCCATTATAGCCGTGCGGCTGCCAACGATGACCGCATCTACCATCCCCCTGATTTGATGAACCCTCTTTCTTGACTTTTCTGAACTGATCCATTGGGAATGGCCGGATTTAGTGGCGATTTTACCATCCAGTGTCATGGCCCACTTAGCTGTTACTATAGGTTTTTTTTCTTTAATTGACTTGTAAAAAGCAGCGTTTTGAATGACAGCAGCGTTTTTCCTGAGTCCCGAAGTCACCTGAATACCGGCGTCTTTCATTACATCGATGCCTCTGTTTTTATTCATAGAAGAGTCCGGTGAGTGAACTGCCCACAAAGGGTCTTCAGCCGCGATGGCAACCCTGGCGATGCCGGCCCGTATTATAGCTTCTGAGCAGGGGGGCGTTTTGCCGTGATGTGCACACGGTTCTAAAGTGACATACATGTCGGCATGACGAGTATCAAAACCGTTTTCCCGTGCGTTTTGAATCGCTTCTGCTTCCGCATGCGGGTTTCCGTAACGGGTATGATAACCGCGGCCGATGACCTGGCCGTTTTTAACGATTACTGCGCCTACCAGGGGATTCGGCTCCACATAACCGCGTCCTTTTTCAGCAAGCTGTAACGCGGTGTCCATAAATTCGATATGTATGTTGGTCATAATGTGACTTACTCCGTAGGAGAACTGCCATTTCTTTCTGTGACATGAACAGCGGCTTGTCAACTTAAATTGCCGTTGTCGTTGGTTTATGGAATGCACGTTAAAACGCATCCAGATGAAGCTTAATGCAGGTACCGGAGGCTGAACGCGGAAACGGGCGCTGACGATTATTCGATTAGCGTTATGTGGAATTCTATCATAGCCGGCTATGTATTTCAACATGATTCGTTCGAAGCTGTGCGGCGGGAATTTGCGCCCTCCCAAAATGTTGCAGGTGGGGAATTTCAACGAATTCTGGTATTGCCTGTACGCAGAAAAACTTACAGCGCAAATTCCTCATGTTGTTCTATGTTTGAATCAAAGTTCAAGTCATTATACAATATAGATAAGATTTTACTGAACTTCAATGAACTAACCAGTTATCCTTACGGCAGAGTGCATGGAAAGGATCAGTCACTGATTATTCACTATATTTTTTTTAAATCTACTTATTTTAAAAGGTGATATAGATGGGGAATGGCAATAGTAACGGTCAATTTACGTATGATTTTGAAGAACCGGTGAAGGAAATAGATTCTCAGATAAGGGAATTGGAGGAAGAGATACATTCAGTTAAGGATAATGCGGATGCCGGTGATGTGGAAAAAAAACTGAAAGAGCTCAAGGCCAAGCGTGGAGATATATTAGCCCAAATTGTTGAGAACCTGACCCCTTACCAGCGTGTTAAGCTGGCCAGGCATCCGGAACGACCGCAATCAAGGACGTATATAAAAGAAATTTTTGATGATTTTGTGGAACTCCACGGTGACCGCCGTTATGGAGATGACAAAGCGATAGTCACCGGTTTTGCGATGTTGAATCATCGGAAGGTTATGGTGATTGCGCAGCAGAAGGGACGGGAGACGAAGGAGAAGCTTGCAACGAATTTCGGCATGCCGCAGCCGGAGGGTTATCGTAAAGCATTGCTCAAAATGCAGCTTGCCGAAAAATTTAAAATTCCTGTTGTGTGTATCATTGACACTCCCGGCGCCGCACCTGCAGTGGAAGCGGAAGAACGGGGACAAGGTATGGCTATTGCCGAGAATATATTCAAAATGGCGGGGATGAGAGTACCCATTGTTATCGTAA
>PUNP01000410.1 GCA_003551785.1 Candidatus Brocadiaceae bacterium
GGCACCTTCTTGCCGGTAACTCTTTACCGGACATCTGGATTCCGGATCATCAGACACGTCAAGACAGAGCGATCATACGACAACGATTCAGTCTATCTGAACAGTGTTCCAGCGTCAAGACTAAAATTCGCATGATTTTAAAAAGAGCTCACGTCAGGAAACCGAAAAAAATCGGCAAAAACTGGACAAAGGCCAGGCTTTTCATACAACATCCTCAATTTGTTAACGATGTACGGAACCTAAGCGCAAAAAAAGTTCACCTTGCACGCGGTCGGAACACAGCTTTAATTTCCACATCCCGGTCAGGCACATTGACGACGGTGGAGTACAGATACGGGTTATAGACAAATTCAACATCACCGGTCCACTCGACGAATTCGAACCCTATATAGGGTCGGGCTTCAATAACCGCCTGTTCTCCCTCCTTATACCTATCTTCTCCCGTTTTATCTTCAACGATACCATACTGGTCGGGCGAAGCGTAAAGCAGGAGTTTATATCGTGCTTCCTGGAACCTGGCGGTAAGGGAAAAGTCGCGTCCATCCATAATAACTTCAATTTCCGGCTCATCCGGGCTGCCTTCAATAATCACATCCGTATTTCCTTTCCATCCGGCAAATTCATAGCCTGTTTCAGGTACGGCACGGACGCGAGCGGTATCACCGATATTATAGCTTTCTTTTCCAGTCAGGTCACGGACATCCCCCCTTCCGTCTGCGCCGAGCAGGATGGGGATATCCCGCAAAGCGGCGATAACATCGAGTTGATCCTCCAGACGGGCCTTAGCCGCAATAGCGACATCGAGTCTCTCCTGGTAAGCGGCCAGTTCAATTTGGGTCTGTATATGTGACGCCTTCTCCACTTGCAGGCGTCTTTGGGTATCCTCATGGGCGGCTATTTCACGGCGCAATTCCTCTTTAGTTGCTTCATGGGCGGCAATTTCCGCTTCAAGCCGGCTGCGTACCTCGGCGAGCTCAGTACGCGCTCCTCGCAGTTCATCAAGCGCCTGCTCATACCGGGCAAAAAGCTGCTCCATTTCGCTTTCTACCTCGGCAAGCCGCTCCTTTGTATCCTCCAGCAGCGCTTCGGTCTCGCTCAACTGATCCAAAACAGCCTGATGCTCTTCGAATTCAACCATCCCCTGGATGATAAATATTTGTATGACAACAATGAGTATCAGCGCACCGGCCGTGCAGCAGAAGACATCGACAAATGACCAGTTCAGCATCCCATCGTCATATTCTCTCGCATAATATTCTGCCATATCCTTTCGTATCCTGTAAATTTAATTATCTTTATTCTATCAGCTCAAAAATGAGGCTCAATACTAAATCGCTAATCCGCGTGGTGCCGTTTTTTTCGTGACTTCGTGACTTCGTGACTTTGTGACTACGTGTCTGTCTGACTGTGTGACCTCAGGACATCGTGACTTCCTGAGTTTGAGCTATACCTACCCCATTCCGCCGTTGCCGTTGCCTTACCCAAGAACTCACTTCCCGTTCCTCAGGATTCTCCGCATCCTGCCGTTAGGCGCAATCTTAAAACCCGTCTTCCCATCGTTCTCTGCAGTCGTTACATTACCCGGCCACTTTCACGCTCAATGGGGAACCCCGTCAAAAGTTTTTGCCAAGCTTTTTCCAAAAAGCGTCGTCGTTCAGTCGTTGTCTGCCGTTGTCGTTACCCCAAGCTCTCCGCCGTTAGTCGTAATCCTTTTTCGTGTATTTTTCTTATTTCGCGGTCTGCATTCGTTGCCGTATTTTTTGCCGTTCTCTGTGTTCTCTGTGTTCTCTGCGGTAACAGCCTTTGTCGTCGCCGTCGTCGTTGCCGTTGCCGTTGTCGTTTATCCCAGCATCTCAGCATTTCAACATTTCTGCATTTAACCCCGCGACAGGCAAGATGCCTGTCATACTTCCTCTCCGCTCTGAGCCCTTATCTATCTGGCCGTTAATCAACAGCTTATCAACTCATCATTCCGCGTTTTCCTCTTCTTTTTCTTCGACTATTCTAACCTGCATACTGCGTCGTTTTTGCAGCTCATTCAGTGCGGGTTTGAGTTCATCGAGGCTGGAGCGTACCTCACCGAGGGTATTGACCATATTACGAAAACTATCGGCGAATGTATTCCAGCGTTTTTCATCCTGTATTTGCTGTTTTTCGAGCATATCGGCGAGCGCATTTTCAAATTTCGACTCATAATTTTCTATATGAGCGCCGATAACCCTGGCGAGGTCGCGATGCGAGGGGGGCAGGTCTTCTTCCTCCGGGGCGGCGGCGCCTTTGACGGTACCGAGCAGGGTATCGAGGCAGAACGCATCGAAATGGTTCATCAGGTCCGCGCCGTATTTTCTGGTCATAAACAGAAACATCATAATAACGGCGACTTTAACAAGGGCGAGGAGAGTTGTTTCAAAAGCGATTCCGAGGTTAGCGGTCAGTACACCTAACTGTTCGCTCAGCGCTTCTCCCGCCCCATCGATCAGGCTGGGGAACTCGGTGACGGCCAGGCTGATACCGAGCACCGTTCCGGTGAATCCCAGCATGGGAATGACGCGGATAATAAAATGCACAAGCGCGTGTTTATCGTTTATCACCGCTCTGTCAACATCCGACTGTTCGGAAAGAGTAGCTGTCATGTCAATTATACTGCCGCGGTTCTTTAAATGGTTAAGCAAGCGATAAAACCGCCCCAGGACGATGCCGCTGGAATGTTCTTCACGGAACTTACCTTGCAGCAGGTTGATGACGTCGTCGGCGCCGGCGCGTTCGATGCTCCCGTAATGTGTCAGCTCATCAGCCGCCAACCGAAAAATCCGCCTCTCATGCCGGATAAAGAAAAACGTGGTCAGGAGTTTGAGTAATGCCAGGAAAAAGAAGTAGGTAGTGATGTACGGTATGACCGTCCGCTCGGTGAATATGGTCTGTAAATAAGTTCCCTGCCACCAGTAATTCACAGCAAATGAATAAAAGAGAACTGTTATTAACAAAGCCAACAGGGCTATAAACATTAAAGAGGGCAGAAACGTATGCGAACTATGCTGGGCACGAAACTGATACTTTGCTTTCTTTTTTTTCTTCACGGATACCATCCTTCAATTCCTCATTAAGATATTAATTGTAAATTTCTTGTTTTTTTTTGGCAAAAGGGTGCTGGTTGTTGGTAAAACGACATCGAAGCTTTTTTGGAATTGAGCAATTTTTCATCTTTCCGTCTCGGCTGTCATTTGTATGATTTGTTGGCTGTCCACCAGCAACCTGCAACGACTTTTCCGGCGTGTCCGTGTTATGAGATTATTCGAGTTCTGAGTAAGCCCTGTCTCCCGGCAACGGCAAACGGCGGTCTCAGCGTCCATAAAAAAAATAAAATGTGGTTTACAGAAGATTTAGGGTGTTGGTTAATAGTATTATGATATACGTTTTGAATACTATTGTCAAATGTAAGTTTTAATCGGTGAAGGATATTCAAGGTAGAAGCTGCTCCAACGGGCACCCCGTTTTAATTATTGGTTCTTCCCGGACAGGTGCCGTCCATTCAGACACTTCTGTTTTCGCCCCGGCGGGGGGCACGGCCGAAAACCCGGCTCGTAGTCGACGCTTTCAAGCGTCCCGGGGAGCGCGTAACAATTTCCGGACTCCGGAGCCCTTGAAAGGGCTCACTACGAACATTTTATTGCCTTTTCGGCCAAGTTCCCAAGAGTTGTTCATTTCCCGGCCATTTTCACGACCACTGGGGAACCCCGTCAAAAGTTTTTGCTAAGCTTTTTCCAAAAAGCGTCGTCGTTCAGTCGTTGTCTGCCGTTGTCGTTTATCCCAGTATCCCAGCATTTCAACATCTCTGCATTTTCGCATTTCCCGCCGTTGCCTTTCCCTGCGTTCTCTGCGCCTCTGCGAGCTAACCGCCGTTTCGCCGTTGTCTTTGCCGTTACTGTCGTTACTGCTGTTTCTGCCGTTGCCGTTGCTTAACAACTTAACAGCTCAACAACTTAACAGTTTATTTCGCCGTAACCACATTCAACTTTCCACTTTCTACTTTCTACATTCTTTTGCTTGCCGTTTCACCGTTGTCTCTCCCCCTCTGCTCTAAGCCCTCCGCCCCACGCCTTAACGCCATCCCAGCATCCCGACATTCCAGCATCTCAGCATTTCAACATTTCAACATTTCTGCATTTCTGCATCCCGACATCCCAGTATCTTGGCATTTGCCAACGGCGACAGGCAAGATGCCTGTCATACTTACCCTCTGCGGAACCCTAACAGTTCCATTCCGACGCGGCAGATGAACTGAGGCCCGTCGACGAAGCATCGACGCCAGCATTTTTTGGGTTCCTGTGCGAGGCGCCAGGCCCATTCCAGGCCGAGTTTCTGGAGCGGGACGGGAGCACGTTTGACGGTGCCGGCGAGGAAGGAGAAGATAGCGCCGATACCGCAGGCGACCGGCACATCGAGGCGGTTTTTATGCTCGGCGATCCATTTTTCCTGTTTGGGGCATCCGAGCCCGACCCAGAGCACATCCGGGTGGGCGTCGTTGATCATTTGCACATGCTGTTGGTCCTCTTCCGGGGAGAGGGAGCGGAACGGCGGCGAGTACATGCCGGCTATTTTCAGGTCCGGGTACATCACTTTCAGCCGTTCATCCAGTTTTTCGAGTGTTTGCGGTGTGTCGCCGTAGAAAAACTGGGAATACCCCTTCTCTTCACTGAGTTCGAGAACTTCTTTAACATACTCGGGCCCGCCGATACGCTTCATGTTATAACCGCGTGCTTTCGCGATGAGCGAATAAGAAATCCCGTCCGGGACCCAGAACTCGGCGGAATTGAGAACATTTTGGTAATCGGGACTCTCCGCTCCCATCCAGATGCCGTGGAAACCGGTATTGACGATATGCGCGCAGTGGGCGCGGGGGTTGTCGATGAGGTATTCAGTGACGTCAACAGCTTCCTGTAGGTTGAGAACGGGGACACGGGCGCCGAGCACTTTAATACGCGGTATGTCGGCTGGTTCAGTCATGATTCACCTCCATCGCAGAAAAAAACAAGGTAATTGAATTAACTCTTTGTCATACTTGCAGATAGAATAACTACATAACCTTAATTCGTTGGCAGATTGGCTTTATTTTTTCCCTGGCACTCGATCTACTGTAGGGGCGAATGGCTGTTCGCCCTGGAACTATCACGTGCAAAATTTCGCTGCCAGGGCGACCCGCCGGTCGCCCCTACAACTTATACCCCAATGAAGAGCCCTGCCGAAGTGTCAAAAACGTCAAAATGCAAGCGATCACGCTCAAAGAGAGCAATTTTAAATTTTTCCCCATCGTGGATCATCCGCAAAGGTGAAGGAGAGACACTTAAGATACTATGCGTTTTCAGAGACTGCGCTCTGAAAATGGGGTGCCTTACGGCGCAGTACATTGCAAAGTCAAAAAAAACGGACAATATTGATATATCCGCCGTGTCCTGAAAGGACACTACATACCAGCCCAGGGTGTGAACCCTGGGAACGCAAATGCAACCCAAAAACCGCGTCCTGTAGGGACGCCACATCAATGGATGTTTTTCTGCGATGTTCTGATGGTTCCGCAAACGGGATGCGCAAATAAGTGGCGGTATGTGCCGTCCTTACAGGATTTTTATTTTATTTCTGTACATCCTCATTCTGTTAACGATATAACGGAATCTAAACGCCTAAAACTTAAACTTTATTCGGACTTACGCAACTAAGCCGAAAAGGTGCAGGCGGAATGTATGACAGGCATCTTGCCTGTCCGGGGCGCTTCCCTGACATGGAGAAAATCAAGCTCAGCGCAGGACCGGGTAGATATCGGGGAATCTTTGCACTTCATCCAATATAACCAGCCCACTGAGCGTTTTATGTGCAAGCATAGGATCGCTGAGCCGGGCCAGGTCCTCGGGATTTTCAAGGTCGAAATGGTGTGTTTGCCCCTCCCACATATCAGCCACCAACCCGGCCAGGGTAGTCTTTCCGACCTGTCTTGCTCCGATAATACCTACAGCAGGAAACTGATCCAGGGCTTTTGTGACGAGCTTGATTTCATTATTTCTCGGTATCATACCCTCATTATACCTTGAAAACTCGGTGCGCTCAACCGATTTTTCAAGAAAAGAAAGAGTTAAATTCTTATTTCGCTCAAGCTTTTCATCCGCAGATTACAGACCGCAAAAAATTTGACCAGGCTCTTTCTTTGGAGTGCGCATGCGCCCAGCACCGCTTTGTCCCACGATTAGGGCGAACTCATCTTATTCCGTGGACGTATACAATATCCAATAAAGTTTACGCCCCTGCTCCCGTCAAAAGTTTTTGCCAAGCTTTTTCCCGTCTTCTAATGTTTGTGCAATTACAGCGTTCCCAAGAGTTGTTACATTTCCCGGTCATTTTCACGACCAATAGGGAACCCCGTCAGAAGTTTTTGCCAAGCTTTTTCCCGTCTTCTAATGTTTGTGCAATTACAGCGTTCCCAAGAGTTGTTACATTTCCCGGTCATTTTCACGACCAATAGGGAACCCCGTCAGA
>PUNP01000308.1 GCA_003551785.1 Candidatus Brocadiaceae bacterium
GAACCGCAATCAGATCTATTCAGCTTCTGATGTGCAGTAACTATGTTTCACGAACTTTTAATTATATTGGAGATTGTAACCGTTTACATTCCCAAAACCTTGTTTTTGAGCTAAAATCGAGGTTTTAAATAACAAGAACCTCAAAATTCGATAGTATTCAAGAGCTATTTCTTGTTTTTGGCTTAAAAACGGCAATTTTACCTGTGGACGGTTACAAAAAGCTTTAATCGGATTTTCTCTGCTCATACCGCCCCAAAAACACCCTCGCCCGCCGCGTCATATCCCGCTTCATACGCTGGATTTTTTCTCGATCCGGCTGCGGCTTGGCCGATTCTTCCTTGATCCTGTTCCATATACCCTGTATATGCCTCATCGCGTTGCGTGCCGGCTCGAGCTTACCACTATGCCTCTGGCGGAAATAAAAGCATGTCCTCTGAAACCGTGTGTAAACCTTCGTCTATTCTTTTCGCTGGCAAGAATAAATCCGTTTCGTCTAAAACAGGGTGTAAACCTTGGTCTATTCTCTCCACTGCCGTGGCGTATGCCCGATCGGCCTGTTTTTTTGTCTTATACAAACCCAGCGAATATCGTGTACCTGCATACCGAATTCTTGCCTGCCAGGGCTTTTTTCTTGGTATATACCTTCCATGGGCATATTTTAGCAGTTTGGTGGAGCCGCCGGAGAAACCCCTGATTCGCTTGCCCGGGTTATTACTGGATTTGTGGCAAAATATATTAGTTACAGTGGCTGTCAGCCTGTCGCCGTTATGCAGGATGTGGTCCGGTGGCACAACTGCGCGATTGACTCGAAGCATGTAGTTTTTTACATTTTCTCCCGGCATTCTCTGAGCAAAGAATTCCTCAAGACTTGTCCCGCAAGTCAGAGGCACATGCTCAGCCGCTCCGGAGCCGTAATTGGTGATGAAAAAGACTTTTTGGCTTGTTTTCATTTTTTTCTCCATTTCTTTATAGAGGTTTAGAAGTTTTTATTAACTCAATTGTCATACCGCACAAATATTGCGGTCTGGGCACTATAAACTCATCTATGAGCATGTATCGCATTAGGCCATTAGAGTCCTCATAGACGCCAAGGTAACAGTCGTTTTTTCTCACGAATAAAAGCCGCATTTAATTGAAACCCCTGCCTTTTATTGTTTTAAAACGGCGCATGGACTCTGCATGCAAAATTGAGCGAGTCTGCTCCCACACTCCAGAACCTATTATTTCTTTGAGCTCCGGCATTTTGTCCATCAGGTAAGCAAAAGGTTGAATGCTGCCGGCATGTGCTTGCCAGATGTATTTATCAACAGTTTTTTTCTGTTCCGCGGTCCAAGGAGTCTTGTTGATAGTAAACTTTTGATCCCCTATAGTAATTTCCTTCTTCTCCCGATTACATAATAACAAGTAGCATACGGTCTCACACACCATAAACCTTAATTCGTCTGGTGGGCCACTAAAATCGGATTCTTCATAAAGGTGATTCTTTTTTGCTATTGATATTATCTTGCCGCAGGTAGCATGTGTTGTTGATAAGTAATCCAGTGGTGCTTTTTCTTTAAAATTATTAGCTTGCAGAGTTGCTCCGTATTTTATGAGTTTATCCACAACCAGATGGCCGACCATATCTGCAAAAACCTTGACTCCTATAGCCAAATGAAGTGGAGTTTCTCCACGGACATTTCTGGCATTTAGAACTGCGCCGTGGCTAGCAAGCACTTGGATCATTTCTAGATCACCGCAGGCTGCCGCCCAGTGAAGTAGCGTCCAATGGTGTATAGGGTCGCGTGCGTTAACATTACCACCTTTGTTAAGCAGAGACTTCACTTTTTTACAGTTATGTTCGATTACTACCGCAAACAATAAAGGATAGTCGAGTTCCGGACGATATACGGCTCCGTGTTTATATAAAATTTTGATTATCTTTTTATTATCTTGTTGCACGGCTATTTGAATTGGACTAATGCCTTCATCATTAACAGCATTGACATCTGCACCTGCCCCAATAAGAAGCTCAAGAAGTCTTGGTACAGCTACCTGTGGGTCTGTTTTGGAGTACCTGAACCTAAGATAATCAGCCGCCTCGTGAACTGCCAAATGCAGCGGGCTATTACCACTGTGCGTTCTTATATTATCGATTGGCATAATACGAGACTTGCCCGCATATGCGGTCATATTCGGCCTGGATGTTTTTATGTTAGGGTCAGCGCCATTCTTTAATAAAAAGTCAGCCGACTCTATATCGTATCTCTGCGCGGCTCTTAGAAGAGGTGTTTCACCTGATGAAAACCTTATATGAGGATCGGCGCCATTAGACACAAGCAGCTTCACCATGCCTGAAGAACGAGAGCGAAGAAGTGGTGTTTCTCCATTAAAATCCTTCCGATCTGCATCAGCTCCGTTTTTTAAAAGAATCTCGGCACAAGAGAGAGCATCCCAGCGGGCTGATAGGTGCAGGGGCGTTTCACCTTTGGCGTTTGTCGGATTTATGTCGACCCCCGTGGAAATAATCAATTTGGTAACGATCCCGTTTTTCTGACATGCTGCAGAGTGCAAAACAGTGTTATAATCTTCTGCGCTGCGACTGGCACTTGGATCAGCCCCGTTGTTTAGTAGAAATTCTGCAATATCCACTCGGTTGAGGGCTGCAAACAGCGGAGTCTCGCCATTGCTGCTGGCAGCATTGACATCCGCCCCACCTTCAACCAACACCCGAACAATATCATAATGCCCCTTCCAGGCCGCACAGTGAAGTGGTGTATCTCCCAGACGATTTTGTGCCGTTAGATCAGCACCCCAGGCAACTGCCTGTCGGACAAGCTCGGTGTCTCCATTAACCGTTAGTTCGTGGATTGGTGACATTTTATTGCGTTTTTTTCTGTACCACTCCGGATCGAGAAAAATTTTCACAAGAGATGCAGCCTCACGCTTATTATGGTTATTGGCAGGGTTCTGTAACAGTGAGTGAGCTTTCTTTAGCATAAGCAACGGAAGACCTTCACAAGCAGAATAGATGCGATCGCGTTCATATTCGAGTGTGGATCCACCCGGATATACTAACTCGATCGAAGCACATCTTATTTGCCTGGGCGCAATCGTCAGTTGATCTCCATCAAGCAACATTTGATCACTTGCTGCCGCCTGGCGATTAACTCGGAGCGTGTAGTTTTTGATATTCTCCCCCGGCATCTTCTCGGCAAAAAAACCGTTAATAGTTGTTCCAACCGGCAATTCCGCATGCTCAGCTGATCCGGAGCCGTAATTCGTGATGAAAGAGACTGTTTGAGTTGTTTTCATTTTACCCTCCATTTCCTTATCTAGAGACACAATTTTTTTAACGACTTGAAAATACAAGATTTTATTTTGTCCAATACGCCGAGAATGAAAAAGAAGATACCGGCAAAAACTTTTTTGGCAGAAAAGATATATCTAAACAGCAAAGGAGTTCTGAGTTCTTTAAATACTTTTTCGCATAGGCAATCCGGCCACGGTGCCACATTTTCTTCGGTTGGACCATGCTGCATGATACAACCGGGATTCTCGCAGCGGTCGGGGTAACAATCGCTGACTCTCAGTAAATGCAGCACCTCGTGCCAGACAACCAGCCTGTTATTAACCCGCCAGGCCGCCGCAAGATTGCCGCATGTTGCTCCCCAGCCAGCATTTTTCTCCTCCTCACGAGCTCGCTTAGCAAGAACCGAATCTTCATTACAGAATACCAAAAGTCCGGGAACTCGACCCGCTTCTTCCCGCATAGCGGCGATTTCTGCTGATGCTTCTGAAAAACGCCAGTCTTTTGCGATAGCAACAGCGACCTCAGTTTGGTATTCATCAGATAACTTTTGGAAATCTATTTTTATCCGGGTAGGAAAAGATTTTAAATTCTTACGCAACTCTTCGATCGCATTTAAAATAAATTCTCCACCAAATCCGGATTGGTCTTCATCATACCAGTAAATCTGAATCATTTTTCAGCCTCCGCGCATAAAAAAGGGCACCGCCATATTGTGCCCTCTTCAGGCCCGCCAGAGCCTACGCAGAACACTCAAGCGGTGCCCCTTCAGCCCAAAGGCAAAGGAGCACCAACTTTGTGCGTTTCTGCGTTTTCAAACTGGCGGTTTGAAGAGGAACGCTTACAGTTCAGTAACTCTAATATTCAGTTGTATAATTTATAAGACTAATACCTACCGCATTTTATTCAAATAGTTTTTGCCAATCATCACAATCAAACCCACTGCTACATTCCCAGCAAGCGAATTTAGCGTTTTTTTTGGGAACCACTGCGCCGCTTTTTAAGAAACACCACATCTGGTCGGTGTCGTGGTCCGCATTTTTTATTAGGAGATTCTCTGGTTTGGCTGCTATCGCCAGGCTGCTTCTTGATTTCGACAAAACCGAAATAATCCAGCAGCTTCTCAGCATTTTCCAGGCTCCCCCCGGCTTCACCTCGCAGGAGACGACTTAGCAAAGCCTCGTTCACGCCTGTTTCCTTTGACAGCCTGTAGCGGGATACTGGCATCCTTTTGATCTCATCGACTATTAACCGTTTTATATCCATAATTGCAGTCTAATGCCTTGCCTGTAATAATGCAAGCATATTTTTTTTGTTTTTTAAAAATTTTTATCCGCCGTTGCGCCATAAGACATGGGGTTGAAAACGGGCGGAGAACGCTGTAAAATGACAAAATGAAAAATTAATAGCATTTTCGGGTTCGGATCGCTACCGCTTCGGCCTGGCCTCAGTAGGCTTTTGCATGCCTGCCTTTGCCCGCTGAGCCAGGCAGCCCGACTGAAAGGCAGGCAAGTTATGCCAGAGAAAAATTCTTATCTTCGTGATCTCTCAGGGCGCATAAGCGTGCTGATAGAGAGTAATCCGCAAATAAAAAAGCTATTCATCCAGCACATTAACAAAGCAGTTGCCGAAGCCGAAAAATACGCCCAATATTTGCGAGATCAATGGCAAGAGGCCAAAAAGTCAGGCCTGACCACACATGACGAAGATAAAGACCCCGAAAAATGGCGGTGGTGGACGGCTTACACTGATGACTGGGAATCACTGGGGATGTCGGTATATTTTACCGATGAAGAACATGATGCCGCTTTTTACCTCCAGAATCCCAAACCGGATCCGCTGACTTATCTTCGCAGAATAATAAGCCCCGCACTTGATTTGGATGTTCATCGAATGGGCTTGGTATCCGATGAGGGAGGCCTTGAGAATGAATATGGAGGGCTTGATCTACTGGATTGCCAGTTTACGATTATCGCAATTATCCATGATTCGCAGAACTACAAAGCAGGTCTTGCCCAGAAACGGATATATTTTAATCCGACCCAAAGACAGATATTGAGCGATCGCCTTTGCCAGGCGGCCTGGTGCGATTTAGAGAAG
This sequence comes from Candidatus Brocadiaceae bacterium, assembly GCA_003551785.1. The sequence continues at coordinate 5,390 of PUNP01000308.1, forward strand.
TGGCAGGATAAGGAGGATGTCCGCCAAACCCTTGAAACTGCCTTATCTGCGGTAAAGGCAGGCATTGAGCGAAAAATTCAGCAACCGGAAGAAAAACCCACTGAATCTAGGTCAACCCAAGACGAGCACCAAACTGACGATTGGAAGCAAGATATTTCAGCGGATATTGAGCGGGTAATATCATCCTCGCCTAAGGCATTAGAATGTCTAAAAAAGGCTGTCTACGACTGGTATGAGAATCTATGTCAAATGCGTAAAGAATATGATGGTCTCCTTGTCCAGCGCAAAGAATATGCACTGAAACTCTCGCAAGGCACTGACGGTAAACTGTTAAACCCAAAAAAATGCCCATACCCGGACTACCATTGGGATGAGATATATATCCCTGAAAAGCGGATTGCTGTGGAGGGCTGGTTTCCTGATAAGTTAGATCTGCCGCCGGAGCCCAGGGATATATTACCACTGGAATATGAGAATAAATGCACAGTCACTGAGCAGCATGTCCTCTTAGCGGCGATTCGTGACAGATACGGGCCAAGCGATAATCTGATAATGCCCTTTGATTATACACTGCCGCCGGCCTTTGCAGAGGAAAATGCATCCGACAACGCAAAAGAACAGGCACGGCAGGAGTTAGGCATTTTCGTTGCCTGGCGAAACCTTCTTGATTCTGTCGGCAACCTTGCTGAAAAGAACGATTTATGCATTGATAGCGGTGATCCGGGCCTAAATAACAAAAAAATGATTGAAGGCTTTTTTAGTGCATTTGAGAAGAGACTTTGTCATGAGGAAGTAGCCGCCCCTGAAACTAATGGAGCCCCTGTAATTGAAAAAAAAGCGAATTTCTGGAAATTCATTTTCAATGCAAAATGCGCTCATGTGCCCTCAGACCGACGGGGACTAATGCCTCTGGAAAAACTGCTAATACCCCCAAACAAACCCTACTCCGCCGTACATTTGCGCGAGATAATACTTCAGGTTCATGGCGATACCCAAATCGCAGGTGCTGATACCGCTAAAGAGTTATTTAATAACCAGGAAGGCTCGAGCAAGGGAAAAGACCGTTCCAGAGAGCACAATAAAGAGAGCAGAGAATATATGCTCCCTGCGAAAAAAA
>PUNP01000229.1 GCA_003551785.1 Candidatus Brocadiaceae bacterium
ACTAATGATTTTATAGGAGACAAATAACAATGTCATTGTCACTGAGCTGGAATGAGACGGATACGCCTGTAGAATTACATGATTTGCTGGCCACTCTTGCGGTTGAATATCCTATTTATCAGGGTGAAGGCGGAGAGGTTAAGGTTTCTTTTGAAAAAGCATCCGCTACTGATATCTTAGCAATTGATCGAGAAGGCTGTAATGCGACGATACGGTATGGGAAAATCCATCATGCAGCGCGCGGTATTGGAACTCTGCTTGCAGGTCTGCCGAATTGCGGGGAATCTATGACCGAAAAAATTCCTTTTACCTCGTACGGCATCATGCTCGATTGTTCACGTAATGCGGTAATGAAAGTCGAGTATTTTAAGAAATGGCTACGTCGCCTGTCACTTATGGGCTATAATATGGCTATGTTATACACGGAGGATACTTATGAATTGCCGGGAGAGGATTATTTTGGATATAACCGTGGCAGATATACCAAAGCTGAACTCAAAGAAATCGACAAGTACGCGGCTGCGCTGGGGATTGAAATGATTGGCTGTATACAAACTCTCGGGCACCTTGCTCAAGTATTAAAGTGGCCTGCTTACAGAGAGATTACGGATACTTCCAGTGTTTTACTTGTAGAAGAAGAAAGTACCTATGAGTTAATCGGGAAGATGCTTGACACATTTGCTGAATGTTTTTCATCTCGCCGGATTCACATTGGTATGGATGAAGCACATGATCTCGGGCGAGGGCGATACATGGATTGGAAAGGTTACAGGCGAGGGTTTGATTTATTTAACCAGCACCTGGCAAAAGTGACCGAAGCGTGTTCGGAGCGTAATCTTTTTCCCATGATCTGGTCGGATATGTATTTTCGGATGGGTAGTAAAAACAGGGATTATTACGACATGGATTCTGCAATTCCCGATGAGGTTGCATCTGAAATTCCCGTGGATGCCAGGCTTGTATATTGGGATTATTATCATAAAGATGCTGATTTTTATCGTGAATGGATACGCCGACACCGTGCGCTCGGTTTTGAACCGATAATGGCGTCAGGAGTCTGGACATGGACAAAACTCTGGTATGACCACCGACAGACTGTAGATACTGTAGGGCCGTGTCTCGAGGCGTGCCGGAGTGAAAATTTAAAGGAAGTGTTTTTTACCCTGTGGGGCGATGATGGAGGATACTGTGAGTTTGATTCGTCTCTTGCCGGGTTATGTTATGCGGCGGAGTGTGGTTTTAATGAAGGAGAACCGGATGATGCGGTTCTGGAAAAGCGTTTTAAGGCGGTTTGCGGAGATAGTTACCGAACTACGCTCCTTCCCGCCGCTGCGTTTAACCATAACCTGCCGGCATCGGCTTTACTTTGGGACGATCCCTTGCTCGGAATTTTTTACAATAATACTGTTGCAAGTGAAGATGGGCCGAATCAATATAAAATAACCGCTGAGAAACTTGAGAAATTGTCGAAGGACCTGGAACCAGTTATTTACGACCAGAATGCGGCTGATATGCAGCATGCAGGGATTCTCGCTGTCACTTTGAAAAATAAGGTCAATCTGCGCCACAAATTAGTCCAGGCATACAAAAGCCGGGATGAAAAAAGACTAAGAGAAGTGCAGGAAGAGGCGGAAGAAGTAATAGGCGGTTTTGAAAAATTGATGGCATCCTTCAGACGGCAGTGGTACAAAAGAAACAAACCGCAGGGTTTCGAAGTAATCCAAATCCGGCTCGCAGGCCAGGTGGCCCGTCACCGTGAAGTTCAGCAAAGAATAGGTGAACTCTTGACCGGTGATATTGATGCCATACCGGAACTCGATGAATGTCCGGAACCGGCGGAAGTGAATAGAACAAGATATTCGAGACTGGCAACGGCGTCGTTAGGTGTATGATGCAGAGCCGGTTGAAAACACCTTATGCTTACTCTGTGTTTAGGGGCCTGGCCTAAAAACGTACAATTGCCAAAGCGCATCGATCTACCGCGCCCTTTCAGGGCGCAAAAATACGTGTGAATCATCACCTCGGGTTGAAACCCGAGGCTACCGTACTTTGCCCCATTCGGGGCAAGGCCGCTGTTTTCGCCCCAGCGGGGCGAGGTTAGGTAGCCCCTGGTTTTAACCAGGGGTAATAAATGATGAAAAGATAAATGCGCCCCGGCTAGGGGCGCGGTTGCTCTTGAAATAGCGGCATTTGCTCATTATTGGCTTTTCGGCATATATGACTTATAAGTTCTATATGTTTCAAGCGTAAATCCTTGATTATGCAACAGACTCTACTGCGAATTTATTAGACGTGAGAAGGTATGAATACAGTAACGAATTGTTGAACTTTATTGGAGGTTTTTAGTCATGAGAAGTTTGAAAATTGCTTTCAGCAGGTTTAGTGTCTTATCAGCGCTTTTTTTAGTTTACCTGTTCTCAACGCTTATGGCCCACGCTGCTGCTGCCGAAGTAGTTCTGGCTGATGGTGGAGAGTCCTTTCATAATGTAGTTATCGGCCAGGGGACATCTTCCGACAACGAAAGGGTGGCGGGGGAGCTTGCGCAGTATCTCGGTAAAATAAGCGGGGCTGATTTTTTCGTAGAATACGGTGACGGCACGTCGGGAATTGCTGTCGGCAGCTTCAGCGATTTCCCGGAGCTGAACCTTGGGGGCAAATTCGATCCTGATGACCTTACGCGACGCGATGAGTACCTTATCCGCAGCCATGAGGACGGCCTTTACCTGATAGGCGCCGGCGACCTGGCCGTTCAGCACGCGGTCTGGGACCTGCTGCACCGTCTTGGTTATCGTCAGTTACTTCCGACCGATACGTGGGAAATCGTGCCGGAATTGGATGATATGAGAGTATCGGTGGATGATTTTGAATCACCGGATTTCGTTAACAGGATGGGGCCTCGCGGTGCTCCCTGGAGTGATAGAGAACTCTGGAGCCGTTGGCGGGATCGCAACCGAATCACTTCGTCTTTCACTTTGCGTACCGGCCATGTCTACAATCGTATTATAAATCACAATAGACAGGCTTTTGAAGATAATCCCGAATACCTCGCACTGGTTGACGGTGAGCGCGGCGGCGGACGGGGCGATAAATTCTGCATTTCCAATGAAGGACTTCGGAATCTGGTGGTTGAAGACGCTGTGAATCGCATAGAACCGGATGACGATAGTATTTCAATGGATCCCAGCGATGGGGGAAGCTGGTGCGAGTGCGATGAATGCGCCGAAATGGGTAGCGTAAGCGACCGGGTCGTGATACTGTCGAATAAAGTGGCGGAGGCGATAAACGAGCTCGGCTTCGATGAAGAAAAATATGTGGGGATTTATGCCTGTGCAAGTCACTCCCCTCCTCCCGCGGTGCAGGTGCATCCCAATGTCATTGTCAGCATAGCAACATCCTTTATAAGGGGGGGATATACACTTGAGCAACTCATCGAAGGGTGGTCTGAGAAAACGGAAATTATAGGCATCCGCGAGTACCATGATGTGCATACATGGAGCCAGGCGATGCCGCGCCGGGCTCGTGGTGGTAACATTGATTATCTGGTTCGGAGAATTCCTTATTTTCACGAGCACGGTGCACGTTTTATGAATTCGGAAGCTTCCGACTCCTGGGGCGCCAACGCACCGGGCTTCTACTTTTCAGGACGTGTCCTCTGGGATGTGGATGAGGCCGATAGAGCGGAAGAAATAATGGATGATTTTGTGGAGAAGGCTTTTGCTGATGCGCATGAACCGATGCGCGGGTTTTATCATATGATCGCCGAAGATTATGATACTGTCAGAACCAATGATGATCTTCTGGCAAGGATGTACGGTTACCTTGCCGAGGCCCGTGCGCTCACGGATGATCCTGAGGTGATGACCAGGCTCGATGAACTCACACTTTATACCCGTTACGTGGAGCTTCGCTTCAAATTTGGTGATGCGGGAGGAGATGAGGCACGTCTGGAAGCGGCACAGAACCTGTTCCGCCATGCTTACAGGATGCGTGATACGATGATGGTGCATATACAGGCGCTTTACCGGTGGCTGAGGCGTCGTGGCATCGATATGCCGGCGGAAGCTGATCCGGGGCGCCTTTCAGTAGGAAGTGAGGGTAAGGACTTTGATCCATGGAAAAGCAGCGAGGCGTTCGATGAAGGTGAGATAGAAGGATTTATCGAAGATGGACTCGCGAGTTATGAGAAAGTGGTGCTGCCTTTTGAACCGATTACTTTCAGTGATGATCTGGTGCCGGCAGCCGAGAGGCTGAACCTGCCCGAGGTTTCCACAGGTGATTTTGGGCGCGGGGATGATTTCAGGGGCCGACACAGAATGTTTACATGGTTCACGCCGGATAAGCGGGAACTTACACTGGAAGTTACCGCGGGGCTGATCTGGCAGGACCGGGGCAACGTAAGCTTTGAGCTTTATTCACCTCAGGAGGTTACCCTTGATCCTGTGGATACTGATGATAGTGTTCCACCGGATGAAGAAACATACGAGATTACGCTTAAAACACCCTATGACGACTTGCACACGCTGGAGTGGAGTGATGGAGGGGATATGACGAGTATCGCTTTTCCTGAGGGGCATCCCATGACGGTTCGCTCCAGTATGGATGATCCGGCAAGTCTCCGCGGCAATCGGAATCTCTATTTTTACGTGCCGAAAGGCACCGAGACAGTCGGTGGTTTTACCACGCATGAACGCACCCGCATCCTCGACGGCGACGCCAACCGGCTGCTTGACTGGGGCGATGTGGAAGGGGGCGAGGGATATTTCAATGTTCCCGTGCCTGAAGGTCAGGACGGCACACTGTGGAAGCTGGAGAGAGCATACGGGACTCAGATGCTGATGACGGTTCCACCTTACCTGGCACGCAATGAACGCGAACTGCTGCTTCCGAGTGAGGTGGTGGAGGCGGACAGCGAACAGCAATGAGCAATTGGGAATGAGGAATAAACGGCAACGGAGAAAAAAATGAAACGAGTGATATAGGCCGGAGCCTGAACGTCCAGACCCGCACTTGAAGGTGCTTAAAGAACGTTGTTTTTTTAACGCCAGAACATTACAAGCCCCGTGGGGCGTTCCAATGTGTTGTCACAAAGCATATTGGAATATCTGCATGCATTTTGAAGCAAGAAGTCTTTTAAATCAAATCGGAGGTTGTTTATGAGTTTTTTGAACGCTATAATCTGCAGGTGTCGTACAGTGTTGGTGGGCTGTGTGTTTTTGCTTTCAGTTGCGCTTTTCAGCGCTCACGCATCGGCGGCTGATGTCGTACTGGTGGAAAACGGCGAGAGCCGTGCAGCGGTTGTGCTGCCTGCTGAACCGGAAGCTAAGGAACTGCTTGCCGCTGATGAACTTGTCGAGCACATTGAGTTAATGACCGGCGCTGAACTCGATGTTGTAAGCGCAGGCGAGGAACCGGAGGGATTGTTGCCGATTTATCTCGGCGGCGCCGCCGATTCCGGTTTGGATGAACTTACGCTGGAGAAAGGAAGCAATCTTTCTTCATTTACCCTTCGGGTCACTGAAGACCGGATTGATGTCCGCGGCATAGATTATGAACATGCCACGCTTGCTCCCGACGCTCAGGACCGGGGGGAGGGAACTCTTTTCGGGGTTTATGAGCTGCTGGAGCAGCTCGGCTTCCGCTGGTACATACCCGGCGATCTCGGGCGTGTGGTACCGGAGGGTGAAAGCGCCGTGCTTGCCGTGCAGGCAGAAACGCAGTCACCATCTATGGACCTGCGGCTGCTTCAGCCCTGGCAGGGTAACAGAGAAGGCTGGATAGCACGGCAGCGCCTGGGCGGGGAGAGGCGCTCAACCGGTTCGCATGGCATACCGCCCTATACCGGAAGGAGCGGCGATAGTGTATTTGAAGAACATCCCGAGGTTTTCTCCAAGGTCGGCGGAGAACGCACGCGCGGCGGACAGATATGCCCGAGCAACCCTAAAGCCGTCGAACTGACGGTGGAGTGGCTTCGCAACCGTTACGAGCCGACCGACGATAATTTCTACCACGGGATGGGACCCAACGACGGGGGGGGGTACTGCGAATGTGACGCGTGCGCGGAACTTGACGGCGATGTGTTCGATCCTTTCTACGGCCTGGTATCGCGGACGGGACGCTATATCTGGTTTTTCAACCAGGTGTTGGAGGAACTGGAAGATGATTATCCCAACCTGCATATTGTCTGGTATGTTTATGCCTCACACATGATGCCGCCGCCGGAAGACCTCCAGCCCAACCCGCGCATCGTGGGGGTGTTTGCGCCCATAAGCCAGTGCCGCATTCGCAGTATGGATAATCCCATGAGCCCCGACCGGCACGTGTTACGGTGGCTTATAGACGAATGGTACGATACCGAACCGAACGAGCTGTATTACCGCGGTTATTATAATCTCCTCGCCTGCGTGCAACTGCCCAAGACCCAGATCGACCGCGTGAGAGTTGAGATACCGGCAATCTATGAGCGCGGGATAAACGTTATGCGGGTGGAATGTATCGGGGGA
>PUNP01000627.1 GCA_003551785.1 Candidatus Brocadiaceae bacterium
AATCGGGGGCCACAGCAGAAAATCAAACCCATCAGAACCCGTTACCGCTTATTTTCTTTGCGCCTTGGCGTCTTTGCGTTAAAATATCCTGATGGGGGACGGGGTTCACTGAGGACTTACCACTGAAGCGCGTCACCACACCATGTTGACCAAATTAATTTTATAGCGCATTACTTATTATAAAGGATTGAATTATGGGATACAATTGTCATTTTTCGATTGGTACCCGGTGTTTCTGTTGGCTGGGGAAAATATTGTGCGGCAGGTTCATATCCTGTTGTATTTGTGAATAATTGAAAGTTTTTGGTAAAATACTCAGTGTCAAATGTCAGTGTCAAATGGTGTTGTCAAATGGCTGTTGTCAAATGGTGTCACCATTTTGTTGTCAAATGGTGACACCATTTCAGGTAAACCTAAGGTGCTTTTATGCAGTATGTTACAGTTTTAAGGTTGTCTCTAAAGTGGCCTTAGCGCCGTTTTAGAGGGGGGCTTTTCGGGGTATAAGCTTTTATAGAGGAGATATAGTTATGGACGGCATAAAAGAATTTAACATCGGTATATTAGGGTTCGGATTCATGGGGAAGACGCATACCTATTGTCATGAGACAATGCCGTATTTCTACGAATCCCTTCCGTTCAGAGCCAGGCTCAAAGCGGTATGCACATCGCGACGCGAAACCGCCGACAGAGCGGCTGCACAGTATGGGTTTGAAAGGGCGGTCACCGACCCAATGGAAGTTATCCATTCTCCTGACATCGATGTTATTCATATCTGCACGCCGAACCACCTGCACAAAGACGAACTGCTGGCAGCGATGGAGGCGGGTAAAAACATCTATTGTGACAAGCCGGTCACGTCGAATTATGCTGAAGCCCGCGTGGTGGAAAAGGCTCTGCATGATTACAGCGGAGTTCACCAGATGACTTTTAATTACCGCTTCCTGCCGGCCACAATGCGTGCTAAACAGTTGATGGAAGAGGGGGCTATCGGCACGCCTGTCTGTTTCCGTGCGTGTTTTTTGCATTCCGGCAGTCTTGACCCCGAAAAACCGCTCCAGTGGAAACTCAGCGCCGATGCCGGTGGTGGGGTTCTTAACGATCTTGCAGTGCATGTGGTCGATCTGATGCAGCATCTGCTGGGCAGGCTGGACAGCGTCATGGCAGCGACTCGGATTCTGCATCCTGAAAGACCGGCGGACGACGGCAGCGGACGGCTGGTTGAAGTTGATGCCGAAGACCACGCTCTGCTTACGGTGAAGCAAAACAGCGGGCTGACAGGGACGATTGAGGCGAGTAAAGTGGCCACAGGAACCCAGGACGAACTCCGTTTTGAAATACACGGTACTACAGGTGCTATTTCGTTCAATCTGATGGACCCGAACTGGCTGTGGGTTTATGATCAAAACGCCGAATCGGAGCCGATAGGCGGCAGACGCGGTTTTACGGCGGTAGAGTGCGTGCAGCGCTATCCCGCCCCGGGCGGCAAGTTCCCTCCTGCAAAAACATCCGTCGGGTGGCTTAGATGCCATGTCGGCTGTCTTTACAACTTCATGTCCGCTTTATATGAAGGGCACCGGCCGGAACCGGGGCTGGAGACGGGAATAGACCTGATGCGATTCCTTGATGCCGCCCGCGCATCGGAAAGCCGGGGTACCTTCGTTGAGGTATAAACGTCCTAGCTGAATGTATCGAAATAGACAGCTGATTTATATTTTCGCTTTTTGTGCCGCGAGAAGAGCGAATATACACCGGCGGCATATCGTCGGTATTTTACCGAAAAACGGCCGTTATTCCCCGTTGACGGTTATTCTTACTGTACGCTCCCGCTCTCTGACGGTATCGAAATCAACAAAATACACCTCACCGAATTCCCCCAATTCGCAGATCCCGTCAATCACCGGGGTACTTTCACTGCGGCCAAGAAGGCAGGAACGGAGATGGGCGTCCGTGTTGAGGCTCCATGAGGCCTCTTCACCCAGTTGACCGGTGGCATGATCGAGGTGTTTCTTTCCCGGATGCATATATTGTCCCTCCTTGCGGCACCGGGGACTGATCGTTTCAAAAACGTCCAATAAATCCTGAAGGATATATTTAGTCCCGTATATGGTCGTGTCATGCGCATCTTCCTGTATGATGACACTGCATGTGGTGTGCTGTGAATAAACAGTTACTGTTCCGTTATTGATGCCGGAGTTTTTGACCGCCTCTTTCACATCTTTGGTGATATCGTGAAAGTTAGGGACGTGATTTCTGCTCTGCACTTTTAAACTGGAATGATAGACGGCCATGTTCTGTCTCCATAGGTAAAATTATGCGTTTATTTAATGACGATCAGTCCATGCTTCTTTCATCGCTTCGACCATGAGCTGAAGCTGCTCAGCGGGTTTTTCCGCTTTAACAATGCCGCTGGTGGCTCCGGTCGCCTCCGCTCCGAGCAAGATAATGTCATAAACATCCTGCGGGGTGCGGATGCCGGCGCTGTTAAAGACGATGATATCGCTGTTGATCGATTTGACTTTTTCCTGTGAAAGTCGGATAAAGTCTTTGTTTTTTTGGCCGACCGATTCGCCGGTGCCTATCAGGTCCGGAGGTTCGGCCAGTATCATGTTGGGTGCAAGCTGGGCTATAGCAGCGGCTTCTTCAGGAGAATCGGCACATACCAGCGTCGCCAGTCCGGCCTCGTCAGCTCTTTGTATCGATATGTTAATGTCGCGCAACGTCATCCGGTGCTCGGCGTGATTCAGGAGAGTGCCCTGTGCACCGGCGGCTTTAAGGGATTCTGCGAGCACATATCCGCAGCCTCTGCCTGCGGGTACAGAATCCATATGCTGAGCGAAGACAAGCAGATTTTGTGTTTCTCTTGAACATGCCGGTATATCGACATGCTGGGGGTCGAAGACGATCTGCACACCAAATTGGCCGCTGATTTTGTCGGCGGCGACAGCCAGTTCGACAGCTTCTTGTCCGTAGACATACCCTTTGAGACCGACTTCGAATATTGGCGGCAGGAGTTGAATTCCCTCATACATTATATTTCATGCCTCAATCAACTGTTGTGTTTTTTCAACGAGCAGGGGACCTGTTTGCCACCCGAACTGTGCACTGGATGCCTCATAGCCTCCTTCATTATATGCCTCTTCGGTCACTATATATCCGTTAAGCTGTCCGTTGGCATAGGCTATCACGTAAGAATTCAGACAGTTCTTCTTGACTTGTAGAGCATACTCGACAAAAACTTCACAAGGCCAGCCGGCAAAGTGATCATTCCCAACACGGATAATCTGAATTTCAGCTGGGAGACAACTCTCCTGTGCATCTTTGAGTCTTCCATCGGCTGCCGCTTTGGCCAGTGCCAGGGTATTGTTGGCGCCAAACCAGTCGCATTCGGCGGTTCTCACTTCCGGACGTGGGGCATCACTTTTGCGGAGTGATTCCAGTTTTTCCACTGATTTTTCAAGTTTCCTTTCAGCTTCTTCTACCGAGGGAAACTGCTGACGCGGCAGATCATCCAGAAAAACACTCCGGGATTGTATTTCTATGTCACTGGACAGTTCAATTCGGCTGAGGGCGTCTTCGACGGCTCTGCCAAGTATTTCGCCGATCCGCTGCGCTTCTTCCAAGGTATTGCCTTTCGTCACATGCCGGGGGCTCTGGTTGCCTGCGGGCCCGGTGTGGTGGAGTACCGGACAGTTTTCGCCCAGGACGTTTTTCTGCAGGTATAAACGGGCCATACCGGGGAAGTCACCACTGACAAGTGTTGAATCCTCATGCAGGACGGTGGGGTGCATCGAAGATATCTGCATGCAGGCGATATTCTCACCATCCAAACCCTTAACCAGCAGCACGGGGACTTCGAGGTCGGCAGGGCCGCACGGATCACGCCTGTTCGTGCCGATTCCGGTCGCATCCGCCACCGCTGTGCCCGCCCTGGCCGGCCGGGCATCCTCATAAGCTTTAATACCGGATTCCACCATTCTGTCCAAGAAAAAATCGACATAGGCACTGTCGGCAGGTGGAACTGTCGGATCATTATCATGGGTCAGGCTGTCCAGCGTCTTTGGCCCGGAGTGAGTATGTGTTGTGGTTATCATGATGCATTCGGGCCGTATTCCCGTGCTGTCGCTGATACGCTTTCGCACATTTTCCTTGATCTCTCTGCTGATATATAAAATATCGTTAGCGATGAACATGGCTTGAGAATCAGGATGGTCATTACTGAGGAAAAGCGCGGAGCTCCACAGCGGGTCATGTACGCCCGTGCTGCATCTTTCCGTGTAATAATAGCCGCATAAAAACTGTGAATCAGGCGGCGTTATTTCGATTTGAGTTGCGCCTGCTCTTAAATTGTTCATTTTCCAACTCGATAAAAAGGCATTTTATGGTTTGATAATGCAGTAAAAGTCAAGTATTTTAAACGTACAATCAGTAGGCAACCGTTTCCATACATTCAACCGGAGCTGCGATATTCTCACTTATAAGTACTGTCGTTTCGAGTAGTTGGAGAATAGAGCCAGGGACATAAGGCGTAACGGGGCCGTGCGTGATCAATTTCGATATCATCCTTTGCCAGCTTGAGAAATCGTTGCCAAAGCCGCCGTGGCTCTCCAGTCGTTCTCTGGCATTAACAACATCCCTGGGGCCGATAGTAGCGGCTTTGGGCGGGACATTGGCTATATCACCGCTTTGCCCGAACACACCGTGAAGCGAATTCTGAACTATCGTCAGCGGGTGGAGCGAGAGAACCTGTGCGGGCTGTTCAAAATACGGATCGTTAATATCCTCAATTATATATTCGCCACCCTCGCGGTATCCTTCGATAAGTTCAGGGCATGGGTCGATAAAAGCTATATGGCCCGCCCAGCCCGGACCGGAATATATCGTATCGGCTCCGCCTTCACCGATATCTTCAATCAGCTTGGTATAATCATTGATATTTTCATTCGTTGGGTAATAGACATTTTTTTCCGGCGGCCTCAGATCAGGGTCTATCTTGTTGATAAAATACTTCATGAAAGAATGGCTGAATCCCGCCTTATAGCTGAGCGGAGCAATGTTGCCGTCCTGGTCCGCCCATTCATCCATGGTGAACGGGTAGAAGTTCCGGCAATCTATTCTGCAATAATTGATAATATCGGCCAGTGCGCCGTACCTGCTTACGCCGGGGTTGCCCAGTATGGCCAAAAAACGCTTATCTTCTCTGTCTGATTCCTGTATTTTACTGAAAAGATGGGCAAATTTGAAATTGCCGGGATTCTTGCAAATCCGGATATTAAAATTGGGGTTTGGGTGCTCTGTCAGACTTTTGCCTGTAAGTCGTCGAACACGTTCCAAAACATCTTTATCTCGAAACGGAATCCATTTTGCCGGTTCAAAATCAAAATTCGACATGTGATTCTTCTCCTATAAAAGAAAGTCAATTAGTAAAGCATTCAGTGAAACTCGTCAACGTATCTCCACCGTAGTTCCTTTTCGTTCGGATTCCAGGGCGGCTGTAAAAAGTTTATGGCTCAATGCCGCCTCCTGAGGGGTCACGCATCCGGCGAATTTGCCGGGGGTGGTACCATGATGGAGTTCATACAGGTAAGCGGCCCACATCTGCAGGATGGAATCGGAAAAACCCGCTTCAAATATACCGCCGGTGATTGACTTGTAACACATTTCATGCCCCATATCGATAACCTGCCAGGCCTGCTCGCCTCCATCGTATTCGAGAAGCTGCAGTGTGTTTATCTGCTTACTCGACCATTTAGCCGAGCATTTTGTTCCGATAACTTCCAGATACCATGTGTTTTTATGTCCCGGAGCGATCCTGTACGTTTTAATCGTCATGGGAAAACGCTCTCGACTGTTCGTATCTTCCGCTTCACACAGGAGGGTGGCATTGTCCCATGTCTCGCAGGGTGCCATAGTGCCCTTTCCGTCGGGGCGTTCCTTAACGATATTGCTGAGGGCGGCCGATACCCGCAAGGGAATCCAGCCGGCGCGGAAGGGCATGTGGCAGGCATGCATGCCCAGATCACCCATGCAGCCGTATTCACCGTTGTATTTCAGCATTCTTTTCCAGTTGATCGGCTTGTCAAAATTCAGGTCGCTGGAATGCAGGAATCCGGAATTAACCTCTAAGATTTGCCCGAAGGCATTTTCTTCTATCAGGCTGCCGATGCGCTGCATAGCCGGGAAAAAAGGTGACTCACTCGAGCAGCGGACACATACGTCGGGATGGTCGTTGATGCAAGCCATTATCGTATTGTTTGCTTTCAGGTCTATCCCGAACGGCTTCTCTCCGAACAGATGTTTTCCGGCACGTATTGCTGCACAGTACAGTTCTTCATGCAGGTTATGCGGCACGGCGATGTATACGGCATCGACATCATTATTCCGGAGCAGCTCTTTGTAATCGTCGGTCACCTGGTTTATGGAGCTAAAATTATCGGTGTACCATTGAAGCACATCCGTATCCGTATCACATACTGCTATGATTTCCG
>PUNP01000256.1 GCA_003551785.1 Candidatus Brocadiaceae bacterium
AATGTCAAACGCCGCTGTATTCTTATACTGCAAGTGCAGACTTTTGCCACAGATGTGCCGCTGAAGACGCGCCCGCAGGGTAAACCGCCGTTTGAGAAACCGGTTGTACACACTGTAAATTTTGAATGCTTCAAAAATGACACTTAAAACATTGTAGTTCAATCTTTTATATTAAATATTGCCTTTGGTTTATGAAATATGCAGGCTATAGGATAATGATAAGAGGTTATTTTACTTTTTTACCGCAGAGATCGCAGAGGACAGATTCTTTTATGCGATTAGATTCCGTACATCATCATAAATATCAAAAATCAAATGCTGGCAGCGTGACTGTGCTGACCGCAGTACCAAGCCGGCAATCATTTTGTGGTGCCAATTCCTTTCTGGTGGTCAGTCGTTTGACCCACGGGGGCAAGCCCCTTGGAGGCTTGATCCCCTCGTTGAGATTCGCCTCCCCCACGGGCCTTGTGCCCGTGGCTTGCATAACTGACTATCAGGAAAACACAACGCCAACAACATGGAGACTCCACGGGGCTCGTCCCCGTGGTTATCATGATTAGCCTAAAAGCACAATTAAGATACTAAACTAAAACTTTATTCGGACTTACGCAACTAAGCTACTTACGACTGGATTATTAATAATTAATCTGTGAGTTTATTAAACATCAACAATGAACTGGTATGATTTCCTCATTATAATTTCCCTGATAATCGGAGCATTTCTGGGATTTAAGTCCGGTTTAACCTGGCAAGTTATCAGAATAGTCAGTTGGATTGCCGCCCTTCTGCTGGCGGGCATATTCCACCTTTCCATAGCCGACCTCCTGAGTAAAATATTTCGTTTTGACATTCCTTCCTGGGTCGGATATTTGCTCATAATTGCAGTTGTCATACTGATCTTTTATATAATCGCCCGAACATTTACTACGACCTTAAAGGTTTTACATCTGGAACTTTTTGATAAAATCGGCGGGGCATTACTGAGTTGTATAAAAGTGCTTCTTATACTTTCAGCCGCAACATTCTACATCTATACTTTCTTCGAAGACGGTTCAGCTTTGAAAGACGGGGTTGAAAATTCCTTTTTGGCAAGCAATTTTCTTGAAATAATCAACATATCCTGATTATAACCGGTGATCAGTTCTCATTCAAACATTTTTACTTGCTGAAAAATCGATTTTCCTGTATCCTTTTAGATACTTACATAAACTTCAAACGGGTATTATTAAGGAGACTAAAGTGGGATTAAAAGTATACGTCAACGGTGAATTAAAAGAAAAAGGAAATGCTTGTATATCTGTTTACGATCACGGATTACTTTATGGGGACGGAGTTTTTGAGGGGATCAGAGCATACAATGGGAAGATATTCCGGTGTAAGGAACATATCGATCGCCTTTATGATTCAGCTAAAGGGATCGCTTTGCAAATTCCCAGGAGTAAAGATGAACTGCATAATGCCATCCGGCAAACCCTTGATGCCAACAACCTTTCCGATGCGTATATTCGAGTAGTCATCACCCGCGGCGTCGGCACGCTGGGACTCGATCCCACAAAATGTCCCGATCCGCAAGTAATTATAATAACAGATTCTATAGCGCTCTACCCGAGAGAAATGTACGAGAATGGACTGGAAGTAATCACTGTACCGACCTCCCGCACATCCCATAGCGCCCTGAGCCCCAAAATAAAATCGCTCAATTACCTCAACAACATCATGGCTAAAATCGAAGCGAAACAAGCCGGTGTTGTCGAGGCTATTATGCTGAACAGCGAAGGTTATGTCGCTGAGTGTACCGGCGATAACCTTTTTTTAGTCAGGGACGGCGTTTTAATAACCCCGCCACCCGAAGCAGGGATTTTGGAAGGAATCACCCGTAAAGTAGTGATGGAACTGGCCCAAAGCGCATCCATACCCGTGCGGGAAACACAATTAACGAGATTTGACGCCTATGTTTCAGATGAATGCTTTCTCACCGGCACTGCTGCCGAAGTAATCCCTGTTGTTAAGATCGACAGCCGCATTATTGGGGATGGCACCCCGGGAGTGGTGACACAAAAACTACTTGACTTGTTCCGCAAAGAAACTTGTGGAGAATGATGAGGTTTGCTGATTAATAGTGCTTCAGACTGAATCCCCTGAACTATACGGAATGTGTTAATACATTTAAATTTATCTCAAATAGGAAGTAAAAATGAACGAAATTCTGTCTAAAATGAAACTTGCACCTGATGTTTACAAAATCACTGTGCATGCACCTAAAATATCACAAAATCGCAAACCGGGACAATTCGTCGTCTTGCGCGTCAGTAAAAGTGGCGAACGCGTGCCATTAACTATTGCAGGAGCCCAGCCTAATATATTATCCATCACACTTATCTTCCAGGCGGTAGGGAAAAGCACAAAAAAACTTGCCGAATTCAACGTCGGCGATGAAATCCCTGATCTTGTCGGTCCCCTTGGCAAACCGACTGAATTAGATAGTTATAATCATGCAGTTTGTATAGGAGGCGGGCTCGGGATTGCGCTCATCCACCCAATTGCTGAGGCATTAAAGATAACCTCCGAAAAACTTACGGGAATTATTAGCGCCAGAAATGCAGATCTTTTGATACTTGAAAAAGAGATGGAAACGTTATGTGATCAACTGCTTGTAGCTACTGACGACGGCAGTAAAGGGAAAAAAGGGTTCCCAACAAACGTTCTCCAGCAAATGATAGACGACGGCAATGTCCCCGATGCCGTTTATGCCGTGGGCCCCGTCCCTCTTATGCAGGCAGTCTCGGAACTAACAAAACCATATGATATCAAAACTATTGTCAGCTTGAATCCTATTATGGTTGACGGCACGGGCATGTGCGGCGGCTGCCGGGTCAGTGTCGGCGGAGAAACCAAATTCGCCTGTGTAGACGGCCCCGAGTTTGACGGTCATCGGGTCGATTTCGAGGAATTGACGCAGAGGCTCAAGCAATATAACGACAATACCAAGATTCTTAAATTGCCTGATTATCAATCCGCTCACCAATGTGATATTGAGCATACAACTTTGCAAAAGGCTAAATTAGAAGCCGCCAACAAAGCGGAAAAGGCGAAGGACATTCCTCGCCAGCCCATGCCGGAACAACCTGCCGAACTCAGAATACGGAATTTTGATGAAGTGCCGCTGGGGCTCTCTGACCAGCAGGCCATAGCAGAAGCTAAGCGATGCTTGCAATGCAGAAATCCTCGATGCGTTGACGGCTGTCCTGTGGGAATCGACATACCCGGTTTTATTAAAGAAATAGCCGAAGGGAATTTTCTGGAAGCTTGCAAAATCCTGAAAAAAGACAATGCTTTGCCGGCAGTTTGCGGACGGGTTTGCCCTCAGGAAGTACAGTGTGAAGAGCTCTGTGTAATTGGCCGTAAAGGCGATCCCGTAGCTATCGGACATTTAGAACGCTTTGCGGCCGATTATGAAGCCTCGCACGGCGATGTCTCCGCGCCGGCTCAGAAGATATCCAAGGACAAAAAGGTCGCTATAATAGGCAGCGGCCCTGCCGGACTTACCGCTGCCGGTGAGTTGGCAAAGATGGGATATAAACCGGTTATTCTGGAAGCCCTCCACGAACCGGGGGGCGTGCTGACTTATGGGATACCCCAGTTCCGACTACCAAAAGAGATCGTCAAAAGAGAAGTTGACTTCGTTTTAGGATTAGGTGCTGAATTAAAAACCAACTTCGTCGTAGGGCAGACATCAACAATTCCGGAACTTTTAGAGGACGGCTACAGTGCAGTATTTATTGGCAGCGGCGCCGGGCTGCCTATTTTCGTCGGGACACCAGGCGAAAATCTCAACGGGGTATTGAGCGCCAATGAATATCTTACCCGAGTTAACCTTATGCGTGCTTATGATCCTGAATCGGAGACTCCGGTAATACGCCGCCCGCGCGTTGCCGTTCTGGGCGGAGGCAATGTCGCTATGGACGCTGCGCGTACGGCCAAACGGCTTGGCGGTGAAGAGGTAACTATTGTTTATCGCCGATCGGAAAAAGAGAGTCCGGCGCGGGTAGAAGAAATTGAACATGCTAAAGAGGAAGGCATAAAAATCCACTGGCTGTGCAATGCAACGAAAATCATCGGGGATGCAGAAGGATGGGTAAAAGCCATGGAATGCATAAACATGGAACTGGGCGAGCCGGATGAAGACGGGCGACGGCGGCCACATCCTGTTGAAGGATCGGAATTTGAAATGCCCGTCGACATGGTTATTGTTGCATTTGGCAACCGTCCCCACCCCTTAGTTCCGCAAACGACTCCCGGTCTGAAAACGACTGAATGGGACACTATCGCGGCCGAACCCGCAAGTGGTCAAACAAGCCTGGAAGGAGTATATGCAGGTGGGGATATAGTTACTGGTGCCGCTACCGTTATTCAGGCCATGGGGGCTGGAAAAGACGCCGCAGCATCTATAAACAAATATTTAAAACAATAATATCAAAGTGGGTAGGTAAAAACGGGGGAAAAATATGCGCGAACGCCGTTAACCCAAATATTCAACATCTGAAAAGTATGCCAGTTAAGATAGCACCGATAAGGAATGTGATGGTATTTCCCATCCACATAGCGGGGACAACATGCATTATGCCGGTTTCAGCCATTATTTGCCCCCATACCATAAAAGGGTAAAAGACGGCAATCATGACAAAGAAGCCTATTCCGAAAGCCATAAGCGTGCTATGGCGCTTGGAGAAAAGGCCTAAAGGGACCCCTAAGACAGTAAACATGAAAGTAGCAAAGGCCAGTGTAAGTCGGCGTTGAGTTCTGACTTCTATTTCCCTGATATCATCCCGGATATTGGCAATTCTTCTTTTTTGTTGCAATTCACTTATTTCGCTCGACAGCGAGCTGATTTCATAACTTAGCCGTTGTGTTTCGGTTTCCAATTTATCAATATTTCTTTTTTTAGTTGTCTTTGCAGCAGTAATTTCCTTCAGTTCTTTTTCAATAGATTCTTTTTCCGCTCTTAATTCCCCGATTTGTTCACGCAAATCAGCCAAACTGCTTTGTGTATCGGAAATTTTAGTGAATCTTTCTTCAGCGTCTGCATCATCGCCGTTCATCAGACTTTCGAGCGTCTGTATATGTTCAATTTTCCGTTCCCTTAGAGTCAGGATGTCGGATTTCAGTCTTTCTAATTCAATGTGCCTGTTTTCTTTTATTTCGCGATCGTTTTGGAGTTCACTTTTGAGCGTAGTGAGACGGGAATTACGTCTGCTCAATACACTGCTTAACTCATCTCTTTGCGAATTTTTATTTCTGATCCGTTCTGAAATATCGCTTGAGTTACCGTTATGCTTATACGATTGATTTCCTTCATCTTTCATCGAATCTCTTAATTCAGAGGACTTACGTTGCATCTCACGCCAGTTCATCTGCCGGATGCTTTTTTCAGACTCATCCGGCGGCGAACCTATGCGCATAGGAAATTTTGCGCTGGTAGCCCGTGTAATACCACGTTCGACACCGGATAAGTGCGTTACGGTAAAATCTTCCTCAAGCACCAGTTCCAGCATGTTGGGCTGTCCTTCCGGCTGCAAGAGCCTTCCCCGTCTTGCGTTAATTATAGCGTTGAGTGCTCCATCGCTATCAGTCTGCATAACTCTTACGTTCTCCAGAGTATCGTTATCGTAATTATCATAACTGACCATGTAAGATGCGACAAGAAATTGGCGTCCGGCAGAATACAATATTCTGTCCCGCAGAACCTGTAACAACGCTTCGGACTGCATATTTTCTATTTTGAACCTCGCGTTCGGTGCGCCATAAAAATGAAGATAAACGTTTACACCGCTAAGAAGCAGTGCGAAAATATACACCGGATACAAAATATGCCATAAATGCATACCCTCCACTTGCATAGCTAAAATTTCTTTATCTGCCGAGAGACGCCCGAAAATCATGATCACCGATGTCAGAAGCGCCGATGGGATAACCCATGGAGTGCAATAAATGGTCATATAATAGGCCAAGCCTCGCAAACGCACAATATCCAGCCCCTCTTGCAATAGCTGAATGCCGAAACCAAGCATCATGACGGCCAAAAGGACAATAAATGCCAGCAAAAAGGCTTTTAATACTTCTTGCAATACATAAGATTGTAATTTACTCATTTAAATATCATTACCTTTACGTAGTTAAAAGTACCGGTACTTCAACTTTGGGATACATTAATGATCAAAAAGTTTTTGGCATCAAAGATCATCGCGAACAGCGTTGCTTGTTGCTGGTTGATAGAAGTTTGGCCGAAAAGGCAGCAATGAGAAAACTATTTCAAGAGCAACCGCGCCCCTGCCGGGGCGCATTTATCTTTTCATCATTTATTACCCCTGGTTAAAACCAGGGGCTACCTAATTTCGCCCCGTTGGGGCGAAAACAGAGGCCTTGCCCCGAATGGGGCAAAGTACGGTAGCCTCGGGTTTCAAACCCGAG
>PUNP01001005.1 GCA_003551785.1 Candidatus Brocadiaceae bacterium
ACGACCCAACTGCTGCTTAAACCGCCGATGGCAACCCCCGCCATAGCGGCGAAAACCATCCCGCTGGTGGCGCCTTCACCGAGTCCATACTGCACAACTCCCAATTCATTGATTATCATGACCTTCAGAGAACCAAGGAAGAAAATCAGGGTGATCACGCCGATGGCTAAAGTCAAATAAGGGTCAAGCCGTATCCGCCATAAATCCTTCAGAGTGTCAATAGATCCTGTCCATGGGAATTTAGCGTTCGGGGCGGCGGCACGATAGTGGGGAATAGCGAAAGAAGTTGCCAATCCGGCAAGCGCTACGGTGAGAATTACTATAGCGACAAGGGCGCGACCGGCGTGAATGTCCGCAAAAGTTTTACCGGATATGCCCAGAGCGATACCGGCACATGCAACTCCGAAAAGGATGGCTAACGTAACGAAAACACGTAATTTTGCGTTGACGGGGTTGACCCTATGATGGGGGAAAAGTTCAGGTATTGATCCGTTCAGTGCCGGATTAAAAATAGCTGACTGAGTGCCCATGATGCATACCATAGCCAACATTAAAGCCCAGCTCCCGAGTATAATGCCGGCGGCACCGCAAACCATCGCCGCAAGTTCAAGGGCCTTCGCACCGATGACTACGTTGCGTTTAGGGAATCGGTCGGCCAACCATCCTGCCGGTGCTGAAAGCACTAAATAGGGCAGGGCAAAAAGTGCCATCGCCGTTCCCTGATACCACGTGATACCCGCCGCTACGGCCAGCAGAAAAGTCGCCTGTCGAAAAAAATTATCATTAAATACCCCCATCCCGTAACATGACGCCATCGCGGAGAATTTAAATAACGGCCTGCCGGGCTTACCTGCCTCAGAAACGACGCTAGTTCGGTTTTCATTATCGACATGCGAAATTTTATCTTTTTTATTTTTATTATCGGAATGTGGCATATATACAATTTTAAATTGTGGATGAGCGAAATATTATGAGGGGGGCTTTTATCCATTATAATAAACCTGAAAAGATAATTAAAATGAATCGCTGAGACTAATTACTCATCGCGAAAGCTGGGGTGCACCTGGATTTGCAGTATTTGACCATTATTTCGTTTTTTTAACGCAGAAATCGCAGCTGATAGTGCGGTGGCCGCATTATTTTCATGCGTTTGTCGAGTGATCAGGGCGGTAATTTTCCAGTTTACCTAAAACCTCCCGGGGGGATGTACTTTGCAGAATATCGGCACGACGGCGGGGGCTTAACATGATATTTGCAATTTCGCTGAGCAACCCCAGATATTCGTCATAATGCTCTCTGGGGGAGATGAGCAGGAAAATGAATTTGGAAAGCTGTTCGGGTCCGCCACCGAAATCTATACCCTCCGGGCAAATCCCGAGTGAACCGATGAGTCCTGATATTCCGGGAATGGTGACATGGGGAAAAGCGGTTTCAGCGTCGGTTGCCGTTGGATAGAGCGTTTCCCTTCTCATAGCCGATTCAAGAACATACCGGCGTCCCGCAGCAGGGATTTGTTTATTCTTTACGAGTTTATCTATCAGCAGTTCAATAGCCTTATTTTTCTCCACGCGCGGCATATCCATATATACGACTTCTTCCCAGAATATATCACTGATATCAAAAACAGAAGGCTTACGGCCGAGGAACATAATGAGATCGTTGGGCAGTTTTTTACTTAAGATATCGGGTATGGAACCCTCAAAAAATTCACCTACTCTTGCATAAGTGGGACCGCCCAGGATAACCATATCGTCTCCTTTCACATTTTGTGTAATACCTTGCACAAAGTCTTCGCAGCGGGAGACTTTTAGTGGAGCTTTCAGACCGACAAGTCTTGCGGCATTCAGCCCTGCGGGGCTGGATTCCTGTTCTTGACATCCCCATTTTTTCGCTTCGGGGAGTTCCACGCAAAGTATGCGAGGGGGAAGCCCCAGTTCTTCCGATATGGCGTCGGCAGACCATAAGTGATGAACGATATGAGGGCCACCGCTGGCGAGAATCAACGCATTGCGAACCGAAGCACAATGCCTGCCTTTACGCACAAGTATGCCCGGCAAGTTGTTTTGTTGTAAAGCGGATAGTACGCAAGAAAGACATTCTGATTGCTGCGGCCAGTCGGAGACAAGCATTTTTATTTGAGAAGTCTCGCCAACCGCCTTAACCGCTTCTGGAAGTGAATTGGCGCTGTCAATATGTATAAATTGAATGTCAGGAGGAATAAAAGTATGGAGACCCGCACCATAACAAAGGCACTGCAAAGGGGCATGGAATTCTCTGCTAAGTGTTTCCGCGCACCGGAAAAGCAATTCCGTTCCAAACTCTGACCCGTTCAAAACCAAAATCGACGTTTTTCTTGAGTCGTTCAATTGTACCACCTCAATCTGAACCGTATAATGTATTCAGTAACGCCCTTACATCATCTCCTAATTCTTAGACGCATGTTTATTAACCGTTTTATAAAATTTATTTTTTGCACACTCCCCCTTAATTTGTTCAGCTTTCTCAAACCCTAACTCTTTTATTGGGACATTAAAGTATAAAGCAAAAACCAAGTCGTCTATATAATCCTTTAACTGCTTTTGTTTTTCTATGTCAATGACCGGTAAAGATTTCAGGTCCGTTAATTGCACAGAGTTTATTGCACCATCCTCAGCATATTTGTCATTAATTATCTTTTCAACCAAAAGAGAATTTTGGATGATAGGTAGCTTAGTCTCTTCTTTGCCTTTACACAATACAAGTTCTTTTCCTTTTACATATATAGTATCAAACATTTGCATCAGTATCCCTGAGAAATCAATCAGATCAGCAAGTTTTATATGTTCCTTTTCAATGAGGTTGGTTGCAGAGCTAATCACTTCTTTTTTAAGTATTTTGGTTGTTTGATTAATTTTAGGGACACGCAAAAATTCCTTGATATGGGTTATACCTAAAAGGAGGTCTTTTTCACTTTGTACTTTCAACTTCTCTTCGATAATTAAGTTAATTAACTTTGAGTTAAGTAATGCGAACAGATACATAATCTCATGCTTACACTTGGAGCTTATTAAGATGTAGTTATAATTGGTAATTACGTTGTCCTCAGTATAGAAAAAACGCGTGTAATTCATATACCGCCATATAATCTTGTAAGGTTTTTGAAAAACTACTAATCCTTGGCTACCATGTGGAATTGTTATTGAGTTTATTGGCACCACTTGTGATTCTTTGTGAAGATAATATCCTTCTTTATTGGTATCAATCGTATGAAAATAATCCCTTTCGGAACTATTTTCTCTTGCTGGTGATAAATTGTCAACGGTCGTGATAGATTCCTTGGGAAATTTTAATCCTCTGTCAAAATAAAAAATTTCATCAAAGTGGTGTTCAGCTAAGTTATGATTGTAGTATTTTTCAATGGTTTCACTAACTCCTTTATAAGTTTCGTATAAATCTGAAAAATTTTTCTTTTCCTTAATGAAGCTCCAATTTGAAACATTATTCAAGAGTTTTCCCTGAAGGATATTCTTTTTTTTAGTATTTTTTCCTTGTTTTAGATTTGAGATAACAGTGGTAATATCTTTCTCATTTCCTTCATAGTTCCAAATTTCTAATTCGTGAAGGTCGTAAGGGGTCTTTCTTCTAAGAACTATGATTAAGCTTGAAGTGGGGATTGGTTTATTTTGTTTGATTCCTCTCCCTATAAACATCTTACCAGAAAAAGTGATGATTTTTTCTATAGTCGTAAACTTAGACAAATGATATCTAAGCACATCCAACGTGGTAGAATGTAATAAATTTTGAGGTATAATATAACACAGTCTTCCGTTATCTTTTAATAAAGCAATACCCAATGCCATAAAAAAGGCATACATGTTCACTGGTGGAGCATAATTTTTGGGATTCCCGGGAATGCTATGTAAGTTAACACCATAAACATTGCTGAGCTTGACCTTAGCTTGTTTCATCAACTTCCAAAATAAAACTCCTTGTTTGGCTGCTTCAAGGTAGCCTATATATGGTGGATTTCCTATCATAAAATCAAAACGGTAACGGTCTTCCGGTTTACGATTCGGTCGATTTTCAAGACTCTCTTTCAGATCGTTTAAATCACTTTCTTTTCTTACATAACTACTATAGCCCAAATCAAGCTCACTACCTTCAAAAGGCAGCAACGTCTGTTTCGGAGCAAATGAAGTTTGTATATCATGTATAGTATTTTTTAATTCGGTATCTAAAAACTCAGATAAACTATCTTTTGTCAAAAAAGCTTTGATTTTCTTTTCAACGGGGTCGTTATATCGTTCAGTGAGTATCAATGGCAGCATTCTCATAAGGATATTCATCTCTACCAGGTAAAGAGGGAATTCTTCAATATCCAGCCCAAAGACATTATTAATAACAATATCTTCAACAACCTTTTTTTGCTTTTCAGGATGGTTGCCAAAGGCTTTAATTATTGCATCGACACCACTATAAAGAAATGTTCCGCTGCCACAACTAATATCTATCAGTGAGATACTGTACGGGTCTTTTTCATACCGCTTCTTGATTTCTTCTGGTGTGTAACCCATTTGCTCCAACATAAAATTCGCTACCACTGGATCGGTAAAATACTGTCCTTTTTTCTTTTCTTCATAAAGTTCTTTAAGGTAGTTTTCGTAGATGAATCCAAAAATTTCATTCTGGATATTGGCAAAGTTATACTTCTTTATGAAAAGAAATATATCAAGCCAGGGCGAAACATCCCATATGTTATTATCTAAACCATATATAAGTTTAACTAGAGTTTCTGAGATAAATGTTTGCTCTTCAGAAAACGGTGGATAAATGTTTTTTGATATTTCCTCGGATATACCACCAATAACATTCAAGATAGGAGTATAATCTTTCAATTCTAAATAATTGCGAATCAGTTCGATACGTGATTGGAACTTCTGCTTGAATTCACCGAATTCATTATCTACGAGGGTCTTATATAGAATAAACTGGATTATGTAAGCATAGCTTATTTCTACCGCTCTTTTTTCTTTTTCCTTTTGAGGTATACCATTAAAATAACCTTCGAGTTTTAGTTTCTCTTTGAAAGATTTGATAAGAGTGGTTATGTCATTGAAGAAAGTTTTCCGATGCTTATCAACAGTCCGCTGTTCCTTGACAAGTTCTAATTGTCCGCTTTCCTCGAAAAAAGTCAGATAATAATTTTCGGGCTTGATGTATTCATTCCAATAGGTAAGAAAGAAGTTTGTATCCTCGAATATTTGGTTTAAATCAAACTCATGGTGCAATAAGTCATTATTGTAGAATTGCCAAGTGTAACCATCAGTTAGAATCCCGTATTTTTTTTCTAAATCACCTTGATAATTCTCTAATTGCTGCTTTCCTTCCTGAATGTTTTTGTATTTCTCTACTTCGACTGGTATCACAATGTCTGAATTGATATAAATAATAAAATCTGCACGTCTTTGCTGTTTCGTGCCCTTTTCATGTATGAATTCATTTTTTCTCTTATGAGGACTTGTCGAAAGTTTTCCTTCTGAGAGGTCGAAAACATCTTCGCTCTTCAACATTTTTTTTACAAAAGTCTGAACTCCAGTTCCGATCTCTTTAGTAAGATAGGTATCCTTTTCGCTATTCCACATTTTTTTAAGTTTGTGTATGCTCATAATTATAATTCCGCAATGAAGTTATATCTTGGATACTTTTCAAGAAAAGTGGGCAAAACAGATCAACAATTACGTATATGCACAAGATGTCCACCCAATACATAGCCGCGACATCTGTGGTAGTGCTGCTGCAACTGCATGAAATCATATGAATAAAATTTGAGGGTGTCAAGTGCATATGTCAAAACTTTTTTTATAACATTCAATGATTGTCTGAGATATGTCTGCCGGCGGGATATTTTCTTTCCGGGCTATCTTTTTGCAGTCGTCAAATTCCGGCTTTATTTTAATTACCTTATCTCCCCATTTTCCAACTTTAACTGCCACAGTTCCCCACGGTGTTTGAACATCAACTTTTTCGCACTGTAATTTGTGACGCTGACATTGGTAAAACCTCACGCCCAGGGTCGAGCTGTGTTCGAGCAGGAAATCCGTCAAAATGTTTTTTGATTCTTTTGAGGCGATAACAGTAAACTTGAACGCCGGTCTGTTTTTTTTCATTTGGATGGGGGTAATGAAGGCGTCTAAAGCACCTGTTTGAAACGCCTTTTCAAGCAGAAAACCGGTCTCCTCGCCCGTCATATCGTCCAGGTTGGTTTCTATAACAAATACGGAGTCACGGCAGGGAGTTAGATTTGAGGATTGCATTTCTTCCTGGTATGTTTTTCCGATCATAAGTCGAAGGGTGTTGGATACGTTTTTGAAATCGCCATTTCCCGCTCCAAATCCCGTCTTTTCGATGCGGATATCAGGGGCTGTTTTATCGGCTTCCGTATAATAGCTGAGTATAGCCGCACCGGTAGGTGTAGTC
>PUNP01000516.1 GCA_003551785.1 Candidatus Brocadiaceae bacterium
GGTTCACGAGCCTAAAAAGCAGGACAGTGCGAATATTGCGGGGGGTTGGGACTACTTGTATGACAGGCTTTTCGGCAAACTTCCCGAGCCTGTTGAAGTGGATAAACTTTTTGAAGAACTCTCCGCACCGCCGTTTGGGGTATTGTCAGGAGTCCATCCCGTTCTTTTATGTGCATTCATGCAGGTTTATAAGGACGAGACGACGCTGTATAGGGAGGGGACTTTTCTTCCGGAACCGGGCATGGCCGACTTTGAAGTGCTCATGCGACGACCGGAGCTTTTTTCGATTGCAGGCAGTCGGGTGGACGGTCCTCGTTTGGTCGTCGTCGAGCGTTTGGCTAAAGGGTTGGAAGTTAATTCCGCTACGGTGCCCGTGGTGCGTGCATTGTTCCGTATGGTGAAGACGCTGCCGGATTTCACATGGAAGACAGGTGACTTGCCGGAGGAGACACTTGCATTACGGGAGACTTTTCAGAATGCGAATTCGCCCGAGCATTTTCTTTTTGTGGCTCTGCCAAGAGCGTTAGGTTTTTCAGAATTTACTGAAGATGAACGGAGCGCTGAGGAGATCGACGAATTTTTCCACGCACTTAACTCCGGTCTGAGTTTATTGAGTGGAGCATTACCTGAGGCAATCAGGACGGCGAGGGACCAACTTCTTGAGTCCTGCGGCCTGGAGGGCGGGGATGAGGGATGGACGGAGTTAAGGCATATGGCGGTAAGTTTGGAGCTGACGGTTACAGAACCGAAATTACTGACTTTTTTGAAGCGGGTCAATCAAGCAGGCGGCGATTCATCGGGAATTGAATCAGTTCTGGCGCTGGTAGCCAACCGACCACCTCATAATTGGAATGACAAGGATGTGGAAAAATTTCCTTCGGCCGCCTCCGCTATTGGCAAAGCTTTTCAAGAATCCGCCCGGGCACTGAATCGAAGAGGTGAATCCGGCATACAAACGGAACCGCTTACACAGGCGGAACGTGAGCAAATGGCCAATATCAAGGCGCGCTTACGCAGACATATCGATGATAAAGTGAGTAAAGCCCCGCCGCGTGTCATTAAAGCGGCAATCGTTTCACTCCTTGAGGAATTGGAATATGAAGAGTAAAGAGCAAAAAGAAAATCCGAAAAATACCCGGCATATACTTTCACTGTCCGGCGGTAAAGACAGCACCGCTCTGGCACTTTACATGAAAGATAAAGTGCCGGAAATGGAATATGTTTTTTGTGATACGGGGGAAGAGTTAAATGAGACATACATTTATTTAGAGAAGTTGGAGGCGCACTTGGGTAGGAGTATTGAGCGTTTAAACCCAGAACGACAATTTACTCATTATTTGAAAATTTATCGTGGCGTATTACCTGATCCAAGGACTCGATGGTGCACTAGAATGCTTAAAATAAAGCCTTTCGAGCGGTATGTAGGAAAGGCTCCAGTTCGGTTGTATGTGGGCATCAGAGCTGACGAATCTCATAGAAGTGGTTATATTTCTACCAAATCGAATATTAAATCTTGCTTTCCATTTATTGAAGATGGACTTAGACACAAGGATATTATGCAGATACTCAAGGACAGTGGTATTGGGTTACCTGAGTATTATAAATGGCGCTCGCGATCAGGTTGCTATTTCTGTTTTTTTCAGCAACGTAGAGAATGGGTAGGTTTGCTTGAAAATCATGATGACTTGTTCGAAAAGGCAGCATCTTTTGAGAAATTTGATCCCGAAACAGGAGATTCTTTTACTTGGATTCAAGGGGAAAGCTTAAGAGAATTATCTAAGCCAGAACGTATCAGACAAATTAAGCAAGAATATGCTGAACGTAAAGAGAGTCAGAAAAAAGATGATCACAAAGTTGAGTCTCCTCTTATGGATGTTTTTTCTGAAGATAACAATTCAAATTCAAGCTGTGCAATTTGTCATTTATAAACTAAAATGTCACTTATTTACTTAGATAATAACGCAACAACTCAATGTGAAAATGAAGTTGTTGAGGCGATGATTCCTTTCTTTAAAAATGATTACGGGAATCCGGCCAGTGTTCATCCTTTGGGGAGGCATTCAAATTCCGCGTGCGAAAAGGCTAGAGCAATTATTGCAGAGTTATTTAGTTGTTCTCCTTCAGAGATAGTCTTTTCAAGCGGTGCTACTGAGAGTAACAATTTGGTCATTTTGGGGGTTACCCAAGGAATTAAGTCGCGCAGGAAAATAGTTACATCCGCGATAGAACACAAATCCGTTTTAGACCCATGCTTAAAACTTCTAAGTAAAGGGCATGAAGTTAAGCAGGTTCCCGTAACTGATGATTGTATTCTTGATATCAATGCCGCTAAGAAGATTATTGATGAAGAGACTGCCTTAGTAACAATACAAGGGGCTAACAACGAAGTAGGGACGTTACAACCGATAAAGCAGATCGCTGAAATTGCTCACTCAATGGGATCCTTCTTTCATTGTGATGCAACACAATTGATAGGTAAGTTACCTTTGCCAACTCATCTCGAATTTTGCGATTTTATATCATTTAGTTCTCATAAAATATATGGTCCTAAAGGAATTGGTGGATTAGTTGTAAAAGATGGATTATCACGTAAATATATTGAACCGCTTTTTTATGGTGGTGGACAAGAGAGTGGTTTAAGACCTGGTACACTTAATGTGCCAGGTATTATTGGGTTTGGCTGTGCTTGCCGGTTAGTTATGGAAAAATTGAATAATGATATTAAAGATATAGCTAGTTTGCGAGATCGATTCGAAGCTGACATCAAGCAATTGATACCAGAAGCAGTTATCAATGCTCAATGCGCTTCTCGGCTTCCAAATACTTCTAGCTTATTAATTCCAAAAGTACCCGCTTCAATGTTGATTGCTAATTTACCTCAAATTTGCATTGGCGAAGGTTCTGCTTGTTCATCAGGTTCTTACGATCCATCTCACGTACTTCTTTCAATGGGGTTAACGAGAAAAGATGCTGAATGCACAGTTAGGATCAGTTTCGGGCGTCATAATGATATGCATGAGGTAGAAGAATCTGTGAATTCAATATATTCGGCGGTGGATCTTATTAAATCAATGTTGGTATCCGATTAAGAGTTGGTAAAATAAAGGATTTAAGTTATGAAATCACATAGCCAAGAAAAACAAGCTTTTGAAAAAATTAAGAGCATTCATGGATTGAAATTAAAAGGTAATGAGAAACCTCATAAATGGATTTTTTTACTTGCCTTATCCCGTTTATATGTGAAGGATCCTGATCGTAAAAATCTATTTCGGGTTGATGGAGATATTGAATTTGCTTTTAATAATGTGGTTAATGATTTTTTCCCCACAAGTTCACCCAACTCATTTTTAATTGAATACCCATTTTTCCATTTACAAAACAATGGTATATGGTTTCTAAAAGTTAGGGAAGATAAGAAAGACATATATGCCGAATATGTTCAATCTCCCAATAAAAGGTTAACTTATAAGCGTTTGGTGGAAACTGTTGATGGCGGTTTCCTTTCAAATGATATTGATAAAGTAATGCGAGACAAAGCTATCAACGCCAAGATTCAGGATTATCTTAAAAATCGATTGGCTAATTTATCTGCCCCAGCCGATACAAATTCATCTTCAGTTGTTAGTGAAGAGAAATCCCAATATTCCTTGTTTACCCATGAAAAAGACGCACAAGAGCAGATTATCGACAGAATCAGGTCTCATCAACTCGGAGAAGTACTTTGCAACCTTCATCTACATGACAAGCAATCGAATCGTTATTTTGAAACAGATATTGTTGTTATATCGAGCTTCGGCATTTATGTCGTCGAGCTGAAACACTGGAGTGGGGAGATAGTCGTGCAGCCTAACTCCTGGATCCTGAACAATTCGAGCTATAGAGATGATCCGCATAAGGTGAACAATTATAAAGCTAAACTGATCCGTGGTTTGTTTGAGCGAAAATTCCCTTACTGGAAGTGTCCTTACTCTGAGTCTGTCGTTGTTCTCACTAACCCGGAATCCCAAATTACAGGCAGCCATTCTCCCAAGACTGATAAACATAATCCTACCTTTGATAGCATCGATCGGTTTATAAAATATCTTGATTATCAAAAAGGATTAAGCGTTCATGCCCTTAAGCCGGAGCAATGTAAAGCCTTCGCCGATTATTTGAAAAAACTCCAGACGCCCGCCCCGCCAAAAGATTTCATATTTCCTGGATATGAGGTCGTTGAAAGACTATACCAGTTTGACGATCATGCAGAAGTCGTTGCAAGGCGTACTGATATGCGGCATCGAAAACTCAGCAGGTTACGCATTTTTTACCGGTCTTCAACCGATTCACATCAAAAAAACGTCGATCACGAACGGGCCACAGCTACTTTGAATGCTATTGAAATGATCGGTCATCACCCCAATATACTTAAGGTGTGGGATATCCCCAATGACAATAATTATATCGTCGAGGGCAGTGACTGGTCGGAAAGCGGTACTTTGCGTGATGTGCTTGATCAGGAGGCCCCTTTCCCAACTTCAAAAGCCTTGAAAATTGCGTTGGGACTTGCAAATGGCTTGCAGGCGGCACATGAAAAACTGGTGATTCACCGTGCATTGTCTCCGGATAATGTCCTGATGGTCGATGATATCCCCAAACTGATGAATTTTGACCTCTCTTATCAGCTTGAGGACAACCGCACGACCGTCATTCCCGATGTCAATGAACTTAAACGTTCACCCTATATCGCTCCTGAAATCTATACAAGCGGTACCGTACCGGAGGCAACCGCTGACCTTTTTAGTCTGGGCGTCATGCTGTATGAGATGCTCGTCGGGAAAACCCCTTTTAACTGTTCAACGGACCTTGAACACAGTGACGGTACCCTTACAGAAAAGCATCGCCAGGAATTGATGGGGCGAGACGTGCCAGCGCATGTTATAGGACTTATTTTCGACCTGGTACGATTGAAAACTAACGAACGAATACCTTATGCAAAAGAAGTTGTCGAAAAGATAGAGGAGGGAAAACCAGAATTACCCCCGGTGCCGGAGGTTAACCGGCAATTGAAAACCGGTGAAAAATGCGGTGTGTGCAGCGTCCTGCAGTTTATTGGAAAAGGCGCTGAATCTCAAATTTATAAGGCAACCGGGGGAATGGGCAAACTGGTCGTTCTCAAACTCTTTAACCATGATGTGCCTTTGTCGAGGGTGATGGACGAGCAAAATTATGCTGCATCCGTGCGTCATCACCCTTCACTTATAAGTGTAGATACTTACAATCAATGGACCGATGGGCGAATGTTCATTACGTTCGACTGGATTTCCGAGCGTTCACTTCGGCAAGAAATAAATGATAACTTGCGTCCCGACCTTGATTGCTTTGTTCGCGGTGCCAATTCGCTTCTTGATGCTGTTGCTTTGCTGCATGAAAATGAGATTGAGGGGGAAGTCAAGCCGATACTGCACAATGATATCAAACCGGATAACATACTTATAGGAACCGGGAAACGACCTGTTCTCATAGATTTCGGTGCGGCATCAGAACCGCGCATTGATGCTTATGAGGGGACGGAAGGGTATGTAGCGCCCGATCTGATTAGCGGGAAAGACAGGTCTTACACCCTTGATGGCGACCTCTATGCGCTCGGTATCACTTTATATGAATGGTTAACGGGGAAACGTCCGGGAGGCGGCGATATCAGGGAGGATATACCGGAATCCGTCGATAAGTGGCTGCTGAAAGCTTGTTCTGAACAGGCAGAGCAACGCTACCATTCGGCGAGAGAGATGAAACAAGAACTCCAGGCCGCGGTTGCAAGGAAAAAAGCGCCGCTTACCTCCGAACGTATAGAACAAGGGGCCGTTGAAGAGGACACTGCTGAATCAGAGAGGCAGCAGTCAGTCGATACAAGAACCGTGAAAACACTCGACCCCAACCCCTTTGTGGCCTATCTCAATTCACTCCATAGCCGGAGCGCAGCCAATGAAAATACCCTCGCCGAATCGCAGGCGCGTAATCCCTATTTCGGATATATCAGCGTTCCGCATCCCGTGACGCAGGTTATCAAA
Source organism: Candidatus Brocadiaceae bacterium (assembly GCA_003551785.1). Next base: position 6,048 of record PUNP01000516.1, read on the forward strand.
AACAAATTGATCGGAAAAGAGAGAAGGCATGTCGTCCTTACAGGTCACGCCGGCGACGGCAAATCAACAATTGCCCTTGAACTGTACAAGCGCATCAAAGGAATTGAATTAGTAGAAAAGCTGAACCATTGTTTAGACAACAGAGAAAATCTTGAATCCGACGGGCTATCGCTCAGCGTGATCAAAGATTTCAGTGAATGGTCGCCGTCGGGCAGGAACGATTTGATAGGTGAAATGCTGGATTCTGATTCTTCCCGCTTCCTGCTCATATCCAACACCGGTACGCTTTTGGATTCTTTCAAAAATTATGAGGAAACCCAAAATGGTGATAAGAGTAACGTGGAGAGTGAACTTCTGGAGCATATGAATTCTGCTCAATCGA
>PUNP01000139.1 GCA_003551785.1 Candidatus Brocadiaceae bacterium
ACATGACGCCACGTTCATTAGCAGCGCAAAAAAAACTCCATTTTTGAGCGTTAAAACATCTGCGAAGTTAAAGGAGCGCTTTCTAAATATTCATTATTTGTATATATTCAGTGAACCACGTTGTGACCATTAAGCTTGATACTAAACTTTGTTGTAAGCTTTGTCGATCGCCAGCCCCCCCCTCACATCTGGTGCGCTACATATCATGCTACGGTTATCCTCATGTCAAGAGTTTCTAAAGACCACCAGTACCCTCAGAATACGCGAAATTCTTTTCTCCGACAAAGATTTCGACAAAGTTTACGACAAAGATTAACGGCTACACCACGTAATACCGTGCCCTGTGCCGGTGGTGATGCTACGTGGTTTACTGAGGACTTACTCCGGATCATATTGTCGTTCCTTTGTCATTAAAAATTGGGTGTTGGATATTCATTCTTTCTTTTGCGCAGATCGACAATTTTCTGTCGATCTGCTGCAACTAAGCGCCTATATTGTGCCTGAACGGAATATACCTATAACAAGCCAGATACCGAGGATAAATCCAAAGGCATAGCCCATCAGCCCGATTACGCTGGCCTCCCATTCTAAAATTTCAAGTGTTGGTCCGATCTGTGCTGATAAGATAGTGGTGGATGAAATCAATATCGCAGCGAGCATAATACTTAAAGCCAGCCTGTTTCCCGTCCTGTCCAAATCTAATAAATACCTTTCAAGCCCTCGATGGTCGATAGAAAATTCGATAGCGCCGCTTTTAAGCCTGCTGATTAACTGCCGCAGGTCTCTGGGCATATGACGTGTAAGCATCGACAATTCATAAGCCTGTTCCGTAAAGCGTTTTGATACCGTTCCGGGGGAAATTTTATCCCGCACAAGGTTCTTAGCATATGGGACAATCAGTTCGGCAGCATTTATCCCCGCCGAAAATTGATTTATCAGTCCGCCTACAGTCACTAATGATTTACCTAATAATACAAAATTACGCGGCATAACTCCCTGATGTTTGCGTATAATGCGCATTACATCCTGGAACGCCTGCTGGATGTCGATACGTTCAAAAGGGACATGGTAGTGTCTCTCAAGCAACGCTGCGGTTTCAGCTACGAATTCCTGTTCATTTAATTCGGGTGGGAAAGCCCCGGTTTCGGATATGACATGGGCCGCCATTTCAAATTGTTTTTTCCCTAATGCGATAACCAGCGCACCTAATTGGCTGCGCAGAGAGTCACCGATTCGGCCGGTCAGGCCGAAATCAATCAAAGCCACCCGATTGTCGTTCATCAGGAGTAAATTACCGGTATGAGGATCGGCGTGAAAGAAACCTAGTTCAAAATACTGCTTCAAAAACCTGTCGAGGATAACCATAGAGACCTTCTTTTTCTGACTTTCCGAAATTTCCTCATTTCCCTGTGCGCTGACATCGCTCAAAAACTCTCCTTCAACGGATTCAAGAGTCAGGACGGCCGGAGAACTGTAATCCCAAAACACTTCCGGCACAACGAAACTTTTATCGTCTTTGAAGGCAGAATGAAATTTATGAGTGTCAGCTGCTTCAGAAAGCAAATTAAGTTCTCGCCTTATCCCTTCGGCAAACTCTTCAACCAGCATGGGAACACGCAAGAACTTGAACTCTTCCAGCTTGTTCGCCTGAGCAGCCAGATATTCCATGATAGCGATATCATCTTCAATCGTATCACGAATTCCGGGACGCAGAACTTTTATTACGACTTCTTTCCCATTTTTAAGCCGGGCTCTGTGAACTTGCGCTATTGAGCCGCTGGCAAGGGGAGTATCCTCAAATTTGTCAAACATCTCATCAATGTCGTGAACGAGTTCTTCTTTAATAATAGTTCTGGCCTCTTCAGAAGGAAAGGGTGCCACATGATGGCATATCCTCTGAAGCTCCTTCGCATATTCCGGCGGCAGCAAATCAGGCCTGGTGGAAAGCATTTGGCCGAACTTCACAGCGGTTGGCCCTAATTTCTCCAACACATTAGCCAATCTTTGTGGTAGATTGGGAGGCTTTTTATTCGTTTTACCTCTCTTGGAAAGCCGCGTCCAGGCAGGCAGACTATGTCCAATCCCTAACCTTGCGACGATATATCCCAAGCCCTCAGAAGCTAAAACCCGGGATATTTGTGCAATGCGCTTTGTTCGCCGAGGTGCTTGTAGTATCTCGCTGATCTTTACCATGATTGTTGAAGTAAAGTCTTATTGATGTTTAACTAATATTCCGTCTGTATTTTGTATTAAGTTTGCTACAAGTTACTCATTGCTGTCCAATACAGCCATAAACGCATCCTGGGGTATGTCGACGTTACCGACCGACTTCATTCTTTTCTTCCCCTCCTTCTGCTTGGCCCAAAGTTTTCTTTTACGGGTAATGTCGCCACCGTAACACTTGGCGGTAACGTTCTTTTTCTGTGCGGGTATTGTTTCTCTGGCGATTATCTTTCCACCGATGGCGGCTTGAAGCGGTATGGGGAACATATGGCGCTCGATATGCTCTTTCAATGTTTTAGCCACCCGACGTCCGCGTGATTCCGCTTCGGCACGATGACAAATGAATGAAAGAGCATCGACCGCCGCTTCATTAACTAATATGTCCACTTTAACTAAATCACTTTCCCTATAGCCGAGCCATTCATAGTCCATCGTAGCATGACCGCGGGTGCCAGACTTTAACCTGTCGAAAAAATCGTAGATGATTTCCGCTAATGGGATGTTATATTCCAACATTGTGCGCTGATCGCTGAAAAATTCAGTCTTGGAATATTCCCCGCGCCGGCTCTCTACGAGCTTCATGACATTTCCGACGAACTCGGTTGGAGTTATGATTCTGAGCAGGGTGAAAGGCTCACTAATAGCTTCTATTTCCCCCCTGTCGGGCATTTGGGAGGGTTTATCTATCCGCTTGGATTTACCGTCGTGCGTGACAATCTCGTAGCTTACATTGGGGGCCGTTTGAACGACGGATATTTGACTTTCTCGTTCAAGCCTTTCCTGAATGATCTCCATATGAAGCAGTCCCAGAAATCCGCATCGGAAGCCGAACCCCAGAGCCTCCGAGCTTTCCGGTTCATAATCAAAGGAGGAATCATTCAGCGACAGCTTTTCAAGGGCCGCTCTGAGGGAGGCAAAATCTTGATTATTCTCGGGGTAAAACCCGCTGAATACCATAGGTTTAGGTTCAGTATAACCGGACAGTGGCTCGGAGGCTTTCCTTTTCACATGGGTCACGGTGTCGCCAATGACAACGTCACGTATGTTTTTTATATTGGCTATCAGGTAACCGACCTGCCCCGCTTCTAAACGGTCAACGGGCATCATCTTAGGCGTAAAAACACCTACTTCGCTAACCTCATATTTTGCCGAAGCTCCCATCATCAGCACTTCATCACCGCTTTCTAACATACCGTCAAATATTCTCATGAACACAATCACACCGCGGTAGTCATCATAAGTTGAATCAAAAATCAGAGCCCTCAGCTTTCCGTCGCTGTCGCCTTCAGGTTGTGGCACGCGATCGATGAGTGTATTCATCAGATCATCCACGAATTCACCGGTTTTTCCGCTCACCGGCAATATCTGATCGGGGTCTAATTTAAAACTCTGTTCGATCTCCGCCATCGTTTCTATAGGCTGGGCGGTCGGCAGGTCAATTTTGGTGACTGCCGGGATAATTTCGAGTCCCTGCTCGATGGCATGATTATACGTAACAACAGTCTGCGCCTCGATGCCTTGGCTGGCATCGACAAGTAATACGGCTCCCTCACACGCTTTTAAGGCACGCGAAACTTCATAGCTGAAATCTACATGTCCAGGAGTATCGATCAGGTTAAGTTCATATTCTTTACCATCTTTTTCATAGAACATTCGCACGCAGCTTGCTTTGATAGTGATTCCGCGCTCACGTTCAAGGTCCATATCATCGAGCATAAGGTCATGAAATTCTCTGTCGGAAACGGATTTGGTCAATTGCAGCATACGGTCGGCTAAAGTGGATTTGCCGTGGTCTATGTGGGCAATGATACAAAAATTTCTGATATTATCTTGCATAATTAACTTATATTAAAAAAATCGAGGCAATAGAACCTCGTGATTCGGAAATTCCCGCCTGCATTTCCTGTCAAAAGGATTGCAGAATTTTATCTCAATAAACTTATAAAAAACTGTAAAATAAAAAAAACAATAATGGGGGAAAAATCAAACCCCCCGGTTCGTGGCATCCGGCGGCGTATAGGTTCCAGGATCGGTTCAGTGATTGAATAGATATAATAATATATCCGGTTACGCCTTGATTCGGGTGGCAGCCATGAAAAAAGGACTCTGGCTATCAATACGAAAGTATAAATGTCTAACATTGTAATGAAAAATTGATCCATTTTTCAACCTCCTTCTGCAACCGCATAGGCTATAGCGTACTTGCAGGAATGTGAAAGGCTGAGGAACCATTCCTTAATATCCATTTCGCGGCTGATTTCCAGGCTTTTTCCTTTTAATACCAAAGCAGGTGCACCTAAATTGTTTTTCACGACTTCAATATCAGTGAATTTCGTTCCTTTCTGCCATCCAACGCCTAAAGCTTTAAGAACAGCTTCTTTAGCGGCAAATCGGGTGGCAAAGCGTTGATAAGGGCGAGCGCTGTTTTCGCAATATGCCGTTTCGTCAGATGTAAAAATGCGTTTGGTGAACTTCTTGCCATGTTCGGCTATAGCTGCCTGTATCCTATCCACCTCGATAATGTCGGTGCCTACTCCTTTTATCATGCTGTTTACCTTTTAGTGTTAGTAGTGAGTATCGTTAAGCACCATATTATACGTTAATTTTTAAGTTTTGTCACAAACATAGAAAAAGCCCCGCCATCAGAATGAAATGACGGGGCATGGAGATGAGGCATTTTGTTCTATGATTAACTAAAAAGCATTTTAGTGACTAAGATCTGAGAGTGATTTACTTTCTAATCAAGCAAATCATCAAGTGGAATATGTTCTTCATCACTGTTTGTATCATCTTCCGGTTCCTCGATCTCCTCAGTTGGACTTTCCGGTTGAGGAAAATCATCGATTTCATCATCGTTAAAATCCGTTTCCGGTGCATCTTCTGTTTCACTTAATTCTATAGCAATAATATTCTCACATTCCGCACACTCAAATGCAGGTTGAATACTTTCCGCAGAACCGATGTTCTTAAACTCTAAAGCATCTTCTTGTTGTTCGAAATCGGCATCCGCTTCTCCGTTATTTTCGGCCTCAGCAAAAACAGACAGGCTTATTTCAATCCGTTCTCTGCATTCCGGACATTGGAGGGAAGGTTGGAAAGGTTCATCAATTTCTGCACCATCATCAATGGGGTCAAGTTCATCATTTTCGGTATCTGGTTCCGGGAGAGGTTCAGCTTCAAAATCGAGAAAATCTTCACCGTTATCGTTTTCTTGATCGGCATCATTTCCAGCTTGGGCTATTTCACCTGCTTGCGTCATCACCTGGGGTTCCTCTTGACAGCCGGAAGTAGCGATGAAAAGTATTGTGAGTATGCTCATTAAAGAGACTGCGAATACAAATGGCACTTTGTTTAATGCATAATATAAGTTCTTAAACATTGCGGGTACCTCCATAACTGGAGTCACATTAAAAACATGGGTTTAAAATAGTGAAAAAAAACGGACGTAAGCGTAAACTTACGTCCGTTTAGATTTAAACTCCTAATTACATCTCTGGAATTTCCATATCACCATCCGGCTCAACTGGTTCCGGTAATTCCTGATCGTCATCTGGATCTTCCGGATCCTCCGGATCGGGAATTTCCATAGGATCTTCAGGTGGTTCCTCGGGCTCTGGCAAATCCATTTGTTGCTCCGGTTCGGGTTCCGGCATGTCCATATCCTCACCTTCATCTGGTTCCACAGGAGGATCGTCGGGCTCAAAAGGTTCGGCCTCCATAGGCTCCTGATCAAAAGCTGGTTCTTCGGGACAACCGGTAAAAAGAACACCGGAAAGTGGAAGAGTTATACATACGGCACCTGCTATCAGATAACGTTTCCAATTTACTTTAAATTTCATAAAAAACCTCCTAAGTAAGATTAACAAAAGTGCTAAAAAAAGAGAAACATCGGTAAAAACACAGCTTACTCAACCGGCTGTGGTTGCTCAGGCATAGCCGGAGTTTGAGCTTCTGCTTCTTCCTCCTTCTCTTCAATCCATTCTTCATCAAGCTCGATATCAGCTTCTTGCATCAAATTATTGATGTAATCCTCAACATGCTCTCTGAGCATCATCTGTTCCAATTGCGGTTTCATTTGCTCAAAATCTGCATCTTCAGGCATCATTTGCTGATACTGTTCAAAGATTGCTTGCAATTCTTCTTCGGAAATTTCGACTTTCTCTACGACTTTTTG
>PUNP01000166.1 GCA_003551785.1 Candidatus Brocadiaceae bacterium
ACCTGGCATTCAGGCGACTCGATCCGTGGCTGGGCGCGGCGCTGAGCCTTCTTATCGATGATGATAGCGACCCGATGATCTCGGACCTTCATTTCACCGACGGACAGAGCGCGGGCGACCCTCTGTCGCGGCGCATAACCCTCAATGACGTCGGATTCGACGGAGAAATCTGGCTGTCCGCCGATAATATCAGCGCTTTAGCGCGAATCGGGTTCGTCGGAGTGCGCGCCGATGACGGCGAAGCGGATTTGAACGCATCGTTCGGATTCGCGCTCAGTGATCCTGAAACGGGAGAGCCGGGGCCGATGACGCTCGGCGAACTGCTCGAACACGCCCGATATGCCCCGGCCGCCCTGGTCGGCGGGCCGGGATTCGCCGGCGCCGCATCGCTCGTGCTGCCGCTGCGCCTTGACCCGAACCTGCTGGGCGATAACCACCCCGACGACCCGCGCCTGACCATTTCATGGGACCTGGAGGATGGAACGCCAGACGTCGATACTAATGACGACCTTGACGACCTGCTCGATCTCGAACATGTCAATTTCGATACCATCATCAACGCCGTGCAGGAGCTGCTCGGGTTTCTCAATGAGATCGAGGGCTTCGACCTGCTCAACCGTGAAATACCGCTGATAGGGATGAGTGCGAGCGAGCTGGTCGGCGCCGGCGCCGACGCCGTAGAGCGGTTCAACCGCCTTATGGACGAAACGGCCGACACTCTCGATCAGCTCGAGGAAGTCATGCGCGACGCGCTAGGACTCGACGATGGTGAAGATTTGCGCCTGAGCTGGGAGCCCGGGACACTGCGGTTTGAACTGGCTCTTAAGCACGACTCTTACGCGTCAGCGGAACTCGATATCAACCTGGCCGCACTGGCGGAGGAAATAGGCGAGGATGCACCTGGGTGGATGACGAAGGTGTCCCGGATGTTCGACGCAACCGGGAGAGGCGTTATGGAGGCGGATGTCGCTGCGGAGCTGAACCTGCATTTTGGACTTGACCTGACAGCCCCCTACAACCCCGTTCCCGTCATCTTTGATGACACCGGCATAAGCTTGAAAGCCGGCATGAATGCCGTTATTGAGGAGGCAACTCTGGCTTTCCTGGGTCTGCGGCTTGGTGTGGAAGACGGGTCTTTAATTATAGGCGACGGCGAGGACGGCCGGGCAAGTTTCGCCGTAACGCTCGAAACGCAAGGCAATGACGAGCCATCGCCTATCGCAGTGAGTGACCTGATCGCCGATCTGAACCAGTACGTCAATTTCGATGTAAATGCAGAGGCGACAATGAGCCTGCCGCTGGTGCTCGGTGATGTACTCGAGGGCGAACCGCCGCTCACCATTGAAATCCGGGATATGTTCACCGATAAGCAGAGCATCGAGGTAGCCGGACCGGACATTGCCGCGCTGGTGGATAGTCTGAACATGACCGACTGGGCCGGAATGCTCGTTGACGGCCTGGATTACGTTCTCGGACTGGCCGAGGAATATATACAGCGCGAGGTGTTCAGCCGGCCGCTGCCGATCATAGGAAGCTCGCTGGCCGATGCCGCCGATTTCATCGGCGATATGCGTCAGGGATTGCAGTCAGTGAGAGAGTTTATCGACCAGAAGGACGAATTGCTGGATACCGTCGAGGGGCGTTTAAGAAATGAATTTGATAGGTGGCTGAGAGAACTTGACGTGGCGACCCATGCCGACGGCATAATGGTCGATCTTGAACTCGGCGAGACGTTCACCTACCATGCACCGATCGATTTCGACCTCGGCCTGCCCGCGCTCGGCCTTGAGGTCAACGGGGGTGTGGAGCTTGTTATCGAATGGCTGATGGAACTGTCGTTCGGTATCGATCGGGAAGACGGGTTTTTCGTCATCCCGACCTCCGATTTCCTTTGGCTGAAACCGGCGGTAAAAGTGGACGGCGAGCTCAAAGGACGGCTCTGGTTCCTGGATATCACTGCGGAGACCGGCGAAGATACCGGACTGGACGTCGAACTCAATGTCGAACTCGAATCGCCGCAAGGCGCTGAACGGCTCACTCTGGCTTCGCTCCGAAATGCCGCTCCGGGCGATGTTATACTGCCGACTCTTGAAGGCCGCGGGGAGGTCGACCTGGCAATGGAGCTGGGTATAATGAACGAACTGGGCAGGGCGCTCTTCCCCTCGGTCAGCGCCAATCTGCTCGTCGACTGGGACATCGATTTCATGGCTTTGCAGGGACCGGAGGTCAGTTTTAACGACGTGGAGCTGGACGCCGGTGAATTCGTCAGTGCTTTTGCCGGGCCGGTGCTGGAGAGAATCCAGACTGTTATCGAACCGATCCAGCCGGTGCTCGATTTCCTCACAACCCCGCTGCCCGTGCTTTCCGACCTTTCGGGACGTGATATGGACCTGCTGGGGCTCGCCGAAGCTTTCGGTCTGGCCGACCGTTCGTTTATCGATGCGCTGGAGATGGTAAGTGATCTGATCGATTTTGCGAACGATATCGATTTGGAAGACGGGGCGGTTATTTCCTTCGGTTCTTTTACCGTTTCTACATTAGAGGATGCCCACGAACTCGACAACTTTGATAACGTTTTTGTCGAATTTGACGATTTCGATATCGATCTGAGTGTGCTGGATGATTTTATGGAACTCACGGACTCGCAAGCGCTGAGGGGTGAGAGGGTAGGGGAAGGGATTCAGTTTCCACTCTTCAGCAGTCCCATGCAGATTTTCGGGCTGATCACGGGGCAGGATGTCGAACTGTTCCGGTTTGATGCCCCCCCGCTGAGCTTCGATTTCCCGTTCAGTATGGATTTTCCTGTTCTGCCCGCCGTTTCAGTAGAACTGTCCGGAGGAGTGGGAGGATGGGTGGACGTGGCGTTTGGTTACGATACCGGCGGATTGCGCGATTACAGGGATTCAGGCAAGTGGCAGGACATATTCAACGGGTTCTTCATCTATGACCCGCTCGACCCTGAGGGAGAGACCGGCCGGGTGATGGTGGCCGGGATCAACGGTCGCATCATGGCCGGCGTCAAGGCCGGTTTGGGGCCGGTCGGCGCGGGCGCGCGCGGGGGGCTCATACTCGAACTGGCCGCGGGTCTGCGGGATACTAACGCCGACGGAAAGGTACATCTCCGTGAGTTCCTGGAGAATCTGGAGCGTGGAATCGCTCTGGATGCCGGGTTCCGCTGCGCCGTAGCGCTTGAAGCCGAACTGCTGGCCGCTCTTGAAGTCTTTCTGGGGCCTTTCTCCTACCGGATAGCGGAAGTGAACCTCGGTGAATCGTTCCTCTCCGACATCTACGGACCATGCGTGCCGGTACGGTTCGAGCCGAACAACACCATGCAGGAGGCCGCCGTGCTCGGCGCCGCGCCGGGACTCCATATCCAGGGCACGGCCATATTCGATGAAGGCGATGAAGATTGGTTCGTCTTCGATATGCCCGGACAGGACTGCATTCAGATCGACCTGTTGTTCAGCAATGCTAACCTCGACATGGCGGTTTATGACGCGGAAGGCGTTATGCTGGCCCGTTCGACTTCCCGCACGGATAATGAACGTATCATACTCGAAGGACTCGATGAAGGCGAGTACTACATCCACGTCTACGGCGATATCAGCAGATACGAACTGCAGATAGTGCCGGCGCCGACAAGCCAGACCACCGTCTATTACGTGAACCCGGGCGAGGTTTATTGTCAAAGCAGGGATGGAATGAGATCGTTCGATCCCGAAAAAGACAGCTTCTATGCGCTCGTCAAAGGCGATGATGATAACGACGGAACCACCCCCTTCACACCCACCCGAACGCTCGGCGCGCTGATCGGTCAGCACAATTTCGGCCCCAACGATATAGTCACTCTCGCCACCGGTGAGTATGCAGCATCTCTTGTGTTCGACGGCCTTGAAGGCGTTGCTTTTTACGGAACGCCTCAGGGGAGCGTTTTCAACCGTCTCGTTGTTAATGATTCACAGGACGTAATGATTGACCGAATCGAGTTCAAAACCGAACCCGAGTGCTGGGGTGAAGCCGGATTGCATCTGCCCGCCTCCGTCGCCGAAATCGGCGGAACCAGCGATAATATCATCGTTCAAAACAGCCGTTTTGAATACGATCAGGACAAGCTTGAAGATGCCTCCTTTCATTATACGACGAAAACCGGCATACTCATCGGGGGTGAGGGCTCGCACACCATCCGCAGCAGCGTAATCGCCGCCGTGACCTCCGGCATTGAATTGCGCGACCGCGCCGAAGCCGTCATTGAAAACAGCAGGATCATTAATGCTGAAACGGCACCCGGTTACATCGACTCCGATCCGCGCAGCGAAACATTGGGCGAGGGCCCGACGTCCGGCCTCGGGATAAGCGTCAATGATCATGCAGGCGTGAGTTCGGTCAGCAACAGTTCTATCCGTGGCTGGGAATACGGAATCTTTGCCTCGGCTTCCGCAACCGTTTCCGAGGTGCGCGACAATACGATCGCCGATAACGACATCGGGATAAAAATTGACTCCGCGGCCGGCGCAGGGGTGAACGTGTTCGGACGCAAGCAGATGGTCTATATTCCGGACGAGGCCGTTGATCCGGACGAACTCGACCCATCCCTCTCCACACTCGGCCCGGGCGATCAGGTGCTCTCTGACAACACGCTGCTCGTCGTGCCGGGCGATGCGGTTTTCGACGCTCCGCTGGTTGTAGGAGTTTCAGAGGGTATCTATATCCACGGCGAATCGGCGAGTGAAGCGCCGGGTATGGCGAAATTACTCTATTCTGATTCCGATACGGGGTCCGGCAGCGTGCAGATGCAGCTCAACCTGGCGCATCATATCGGCAGCGATACGTTCATGCCGCAGCAGCTTATGGCTTTCCCTTCGCGACAGGAAGATGTGGAGCCTTTTTCGACGGAGTTCGGCTATATATTCCTCGCTTTCGACATCCACCTCTCTTTGTGGATGGAACAGATAATGGATATAGGAGAGCAGGGCGGCGTTCTGGTCGATCCGTCGCTGGTGCGCGTGGCCATCGACACCGCGGCATACTACGGGGACCGCACGTTCGGGCTCACCGCGCCCACCGTTACCACCGCCCGGCCGACGCATGTTATCGGCAGCGATATAATCAACAACCGCATCGGAGTGCAGGGCGCTCCGGTCGTCGGCGGCACGTGCTGGGAGGAGGCCAACCAGTTCACCGGTAACCGCGAAATGGCCATCGACGCTCCGCATGGCGCTGAGGTGCGGTTCAACCGCATAGAGCGGAGCCCGGTCAGCATAAGGACCGAAGGGATGCTCGATGCGCATCACAACGTCATCTACCGCCAGAGCCGTCCCGCCCCTGAACCGCTCGATATTCCCGCTTTGCTCGGGTTGCCCGGCCTTCCCGTATCAATAGACAGCCAATCGGAGTTGATTCAGGCCCTTGCGGAGCATCTCGGATATGATCTCGGGCCTGAAGAAGATAAGGAACCGCCGGCTTCCATTCTCGTGGAAACTTCCATCTGGCCCTTCACCGGAACCGAGATAACGCCCGACGGCGAAATCCTCACAATTCTGCCCGAAACGCGTCTGTTCAACAATACCATCCTGGCTGACTCCGGCGACGCCCTGCGCACCACTTACTCCGTACCCGAACCATTCGACACACTGCCGGCGCACAATGAGCTTATCCACATCACGATGCGCAATAATATCATATGGGCGCAGGACGGCGCGGCGATGAACTTCGCACCCGACGTGCCGATGGTGCTCGACAGCGATTATAACAACCTCTATTGCAGCGAGGACGGCGTGCTCGTGCGACTGGGCGACCACTGCATAACCGACCTCTATCACTGGCAGGTAGAATTCGATCAGGACCGCCATTCTATCGGCTATACGCCGCAATCTCCGCTGAGAGACCGGCCGGAGTTCAGAAATATGCCGGGTGACGATTATCGCCTCATGCCGGGCGAAGGTTCAAGTATTGCCGCCGGCGATCCGGACAGCGATTATTCGCTCGAACCCGCACGCAGCGGCGGAAGGATAAACCTCGGCGCCTACGGCGGCACCACGCTCGCCGCCGCCGCACCGCGCTCGCTGCTGCGAATGACTTATCCCGAATTCTATACCGACTGGCCGGAAGACCGCACTGCTGAGATCACATGGTTTGCTCATAATATTCAGCATGTCAATATCGAACTGATCGACACGGCCGACGGAAGCGTGATAACCATCGCCGAAGACGTGGAAGCCGCAGACGGGGCCTTCGAATGGACACCGGCCGACAGCGATGTTGCGGGCGACCACGATGGGCGCTACCGCATCCGCATAACCGATGCCGGCGGTTCCGGACTCAGTGCGGATTCGCGTGAACCGTTTGCCGTGCCGGCGCCCGGAACCGACTATTACGTCTCCGGCGCCGCGCCCG
>PUNP01000988.1 GCA_003551785.1 Candidatus Brocadiaceae bacterium
CTGGTCTTTCCATAATATAAGAGGAGTAAGCGGCTTATCCTGATCGTCTAACAGCAGAAAGCTGTTGGCCTGAGTGGAATAACCAATAGCGGTAATATCACCGGCATCACAGCCTGCATCCTGGCAGGCCATTTCAACCCCCTCACCGAGCATCGCCGTAAAAGTATCATGACGAATTTCGAAAATTTCAGGTTCCTCCCCGGTGGCTTCGACTTTCACTTTTGCCAATCCCTTAAGTTCCATCTCAGGATTAAACAGGCCGAACTTAAGAAAGCTTGTACCAAGGTCTATACCTAAAATATATTTCATTATTTGTTCAGGAGTTCAAGAGTTTTTTCGACAAGGATATCACCGGTTTGCCACGCAAACTGAGCGGTGGAGGCTTCATAACCGCCTTCGGCGGCGGCCTCTTCCGTGACGATATAGCCGTTCAGCAAGCCGTTGCAGTAAGCAATCATATAGGTATTGGAACGCGATTGCTTAACTTTCAGTGAATATTCGATGAAAACTTCTCCGGGCCAACCGACGAAGTTCCATTCACCTATACTGTGGATTTGGATTTCGGCAGGAAGGCACTTCTTGCGTTGTTTTTCGAGTGTTCCATCCGCAGATGCACGAGCAAGCGCAAGCGTCCTCTCAGCACCGAAAACGTCACATTCGGCAGTCCTGACCTCGGCACGGGGAGCATTGACCGCCTTCAAATGCGAAAATTTATCTTCTGCGTGTTTAAGTTTCAACTCCGCCTCATCGACTGAAGGGAAGGTTCTAACGGGTAAATCTTTCAGCAGCGCATTGACGGTTTTAAGTCCGATAGAGGAACAAAAGTCCATGTTTTCTATAGCCGTTTGAACAGATTTTCCGAGCAGGGTGCCGAGGCGTTCCGCTTCTTCAAAAGTATTGCCTTCGGTTACATGCCTGGGGCTTTGGTTTCCGGCGGGGCCCGTATGATGCAGGACGGGACAAGACGTGCCCAGTATGTTTTCCTGCAAGTAGATGCGCGCTAATCCGGGGAAATCACCGGTGATCAGCGTAGAATCCTCATGCAGTACAGTGGGATGCATCGAACAGACCAACATACATGCGATAGGATCACCTTGCAGATTTACAGCCATCAGGACAGGTACTTCGAGATCAGCCGGCCCGGAAGGATCACGGCGGTTAGTTCCCACCCCTTCGGCAGTAGCAGTGGAAAGTCCAATTTGAGCGGGTTCTCTGCTTTTATATGCACGTATGCCGGAGGCGACAATCTGATTCAGCATAAAATCAACGTAATCCTGATCCGCCTTCGGAACAGCAGGATCTGAAGCATGAAGGAGGCTGTCCACAGTCTTTGGTCCCGAATGGGTATGCGTGGCAGACACCATTATTGATTCTTGTTTCAGTCCTGTTTTTTCGCTTATTTTGTGGCGGATATGCTCCCTCATTTCCTTACTTATGTAGATAATATCGTTGGCAATAAACATCAAATCGTCATTGGAATCGCCTCCGGATATGTAAAGAGCCGAACTCCATATACGATCGTGCACGCCGGTGCTGTATCGTTCGACATGGGGATAGCCGTAAAGAAATTGTGAATTCGTCGGTGTAATATCTACCTGTGCAGAACCTGCTTGTATTTTTTTCATAATTAATACCCTTTATTCCAATCTGTTTCAATATTCTGAGCTATATTTTCGGTCACATAAACATCGGTACTGAGTGTCTGCAAGATTGACTGCGGGAGCAGAGGAGTAACGGGTCCATGCAGTACAAGTCGTGAAGTAAGCCTTTGCCACGAAGTGGAAGTTCCATGCACACCGATACCATGTTGATCGAAGCGATGTTTTGCAGCAATGACGTCCCTCGGGCCTATGGTGGCAGCCTTAGGCGGCACTGCGGTGAGATCACCGCTTTTGCCGAAACAGCCGTGCAGTGAGTTCTGTGCCAGCGTAAAAGGACTAAGTGTAACGATCCTTGAGCCGAAGGTTTCCCATTCTTCCAACGGCGCGCTGAATTCGGGCGCATCGGGCTCAATGAAAGCCAGATGACCGGTCCAGCCCGGACCGCTGTAAGAGATATCGGCCCCCCCCATATCAGCCAGTTTTTTGCTATAATCTTCAACATTATCCAGGTCGCAGAAACAGACAAACTGTTCCCTGGGCGGTCTCAGGTCTTCATCGATCTCATAGTAAAAGAACTTAAGCATCGCGTGGCTGAACCCGAATTCCCAATCTTCGGGAGCTACATTACCGTCCTGGTCGGCGTATTCATCAAGTGCGAAAGCCCAGACATTACGGCAATCGTAGCGGCATTTGTTGATAATTCTTGCAACATGCCTGTATCCGGGCCAGGGATTCGGCAGCAGCATGACCAGCTTTTCTCCGTTTTCCGCTGAATTTCTAATTCGAGAAATAAGGTCGCCAAACCAGATAAAGCTCAGATCATCATCCTCAACCACGGTGATATTAAATTCTTCATTAGGATGTTTTTCGATATCTTCGCGCCTGATCGACCGGCAGCGCCGAATGACTTCCTTATCACGAAACGGGACATGTAAAGACGGCTCGAAATCAAAAGTGCTCATAATTTTCTCCGATTTAATATATCAGAAAGTACGCAAGTATTTAGAAAAAAACGGACAGGAGAGCTTGACTTCAGTACTGTAAACGCAGTTATTGATCGTTTTCTCTATGATTGCATTCATCGTTATACCATTTTATCACTTAATTCTTTTGTTCTTGACAAGGCAATGGAACTTGTTCAGGAATACGGCAGTTCTCACGGTTTGCGGACACTAAACAGCATACAGTTGGCAACATTTTAATTCACAGCGATATATCTGAAGACCAGTTTATATGCTCAGACAGAATACTTGCCAAAACGGCTGAGGAAGCTAATGCTGATGTTATTTTGGTACAGTGAAATTTGTCGTTGGTTTAGGAAATCTTCGGATTACTCCACGTTGACTCACCGAATCTAACAATATTCCACCCCGTCAATCCATGTATTAACGACATTGAGCTGTTCATCCAGCATGACGACATCGGCGTCAAAACCTTTGTGCAGCCGGCCTTTATTTTTGAGGCCGAGCACGCCTGCGGGGTTGGCGCTTGCCATCTGCACAGCGTACTGTGGTTTTACTCCCAGCATTTCAACAGCGTTTTTAACCGCTAGCTCCATCGTCAACCCGCTTCCGGCAAGGGCGCCGCTTTTGGTCTGCCGGGCCGGTTTTCCCGGGCCGGCGATATTGATTTCTTTCCCCCCCAGTCCAACATAGGTTCCCGGTTCCAAACCGGCACCGACGTTGGCATCAGTAATAAGACATACTTTATCGGGAGGTTTGCACAGCATTGCCATTTTAACAACGATCGGGTCCACATGCACGCCGTCGAGGATGAAATCCACACTCACCCGCGGGTCAGCCAGAATGGCTTCAACGGCACCGCATGGACGCACTCCGGGTTCGGTTTCATTCGGAACGTGAAATACGTCATAGAAATGCGTTGCATGCCGGGCGCCGGCATCAATAGCTTCCAGAGTCTCCCGAACGCCGGCTTTCGTGTGAGTGATGAACGCCGGCTGCCCCTGTGCCGTCATAATCGATAAAAAACCCGTAATATTTTCAAACTCGGGAGAGACGCTGAAAACTGTGATACCAGGTTGGGCGGCATCAATAAGGGCTTCGATGTGCTCCCTGCTGCGCTTGCCCAAAGCATCCCCCGGAATCGCTCCTGTAAGAGAGACGAAAGGCCCTTCCAGGTGGAAGCCCAGTACCTGAGCCCCCTCCGTTTCGGCTTCTGAAAGCTCGCGAAGAAAATCAATTTCCTGTTCCGGCGGCTTAGGCACCAGTGTCGGCAGAAAAGCGGTAACCCCTTGCTCAGGAAGGATTTTACAAATCTGAATCAAATTATTGACATCGTGGTCAACCCTAAACCTGTGCATGCCGTGAATATGTAGATCAATGTAGCCGGGACTCAAATAATTATCCTGGGCATCAACGACAATCTCTGCCGATTCAGATTCCCAACCGACTTTGTCGTCGGGGCATATATCCGCTATTACTCCATCATGCATAATCAGCGTATGACCGGGCAAAACGAAATCATCCTGAATAACACGCGCGTTTTTAATCAGAGTTTTCTTCATTAATATATCTCAGAAAAAAGTTTAAGGGCACTACTACGCTGATTCAAGCCCGACTTTGTCGGCGAGCGTGCGGCACAGGTTATTCAGTGCGCTCACATCGCCGCCGATATTGATAAAACTGTAGCCCAGTTGTTGTAGTTCGCTGAAATTGTCAGGCCCACCGACAGTACCGGCGAATTTACCGTTATCACGGGCAGCCTCAGCGACTCTCTTCCTTGCTTCAACGACTTTTGGATGATCAGTCTCTCCGGGGACCCCGAGACCATGGCTATAATCGCCGGGGCCGAAAAAAAGCATATCGATTCCGGCTACGGCGGCGATTTCATTCAGATTATCGACACCCTCAGGGTCTTCGATCTGAACGATGATAAAGCGCTGCTCATTGGCCTGTTTCACGTAATCGGCGATGCCCACTTTCAAAAAACCGGCGTCCGCATTACCGCCGTCAATAGGCCGCCTGCCAAGAGGATGGAAACGCGTCATTTGAACAACATTTTCTGTTTCTTCTGCCGTCATCACGTGCGGCACCATTATGCCGGCCGCATCCAGCTCCAGAGGTCGCACATAGTCACTGTAGGACCCTTTGCTGACACGCACCAGAATATCGGTATCGTTACTCTTAGCGGCACGGACATGGTTTTCAACCACATTCCAATCGTTGGGAACATGCTCCATGTCAATCCAAATGCAATCGAAACCGTAGAGACTGACAAGTTCGGATTCCCGGGCGCAGGAGAAATTAAGTTTGAACGAAAATGCACACTGGCCGGCCCTGAGCCGACTTAAAACCCTGCTTTTCCTCATACACGTTATCATGATAGATTACTCATTAAATAAGGAGATGTTGATAATTAAGAATGATATGAGATGTCATCGATAGTATAGTTAAACAAAAAAATAACTATAATCTACAATGCTCCGCTTAATTAAAAAGATAAGGAACCAAAAATTCATATAACCCGAACATTTCACGCCGAAAGAATAAACCGCCGTACGAGGAGAAAATTGTACACACTACAATTTTGAAAACCCCAAAAATGGTTCTTAAGGTATTGGATTTCAATCAGCTATATTAAATGTTATCGTTGGTTTATGAAATATTCGCAATAAAAAATGTATTGTAGTTAATTGGTGTTTCGATTGCAAATGAAAACGCCCCATTAGGGAGCATGTTATTTATATCTCAATGGTATTTTCTTGCTTTTTTGGCAAAAAGTTGCTGGTTTTTAGTTGTTAGTTTCTGCCAATAAGATAGTGACTCATCACCCTCGGGTTGAAACCCGAGGCTACCAAACTTTGCCCCATTCGGGGCAAGACATCTGTTTTCGCCCCAGCGGGGCGAGGTTAGGTAGCCCCTGGTTTTAACCAGGGGTAATAAAAGATACAAAGATAAATGCGCTCCGGTAGGGGCGCGGTTGCACCTAAAGTCTGCGACAATTGTCCATTTTCGCCTTTTCGGCCACTCCCCTGGTTCGTTGGCCGTCAACCAGCAACAAACAACGAATTTTTCGACTTTTCGGTTTGTGTATACCGATTATTCCACAGACGAAGGGTGTGTCATTTTGCATTTGAGCTTCCATTTGCAAAAATTCCCGCGCTCAATTAAAATGTTAACAATGTTAGTCAGCAGTGTTCATTTCGTTCATAATGATTTTCAGTAAACAGTTTTTCACAGCAGAAGCGCGCACAATATACACATCGGCATTTTTTAAGGAAAGTGAATTTCTGAATTTGAGATTTATTCATTGCTGGAGATATGCAGGTATATGAAAAAAGAGCGGCGAATGTCAGCTATAATGGAGCGTTTGCGTGCAGAGCCGCGTGAATGGCAAGTCAATGAACTTGCGGAAATTCACGCTGTTTCGCCGTTAACTATACGCAGAACGCTTGATGAACTGGCGAAGAAAAACCTGATTCTCCGCACACACGGTGGATGTGTAGTAGCTAACCAGGTGGCGGATTCACCCTATTATAAAAAAATTTCAGAAAATTTCGATTTAAAAAACAGAATCGGCTTGCTTGCAGCAAAGCGAGTGTGCCCGGACGAGTCCATTCTCATTAATGACGGCTCAACATGTTTTCACCTTGCATCCAATCTGGACGTATGCGCTCCGCTGACAGTCTATACTAATTCGATAGCAATGATACCGGAACTGAGCCGGTTCAGCGGCATCAAAACGATTGTTCTCGGCGGTGAATATAATCGGGACCTCTTCTGTCTTGTCGGCGGAATGATAGAACGCATGCTTGAAATGCTGCATTTTGACA
>PUNP01000372.1 GCA_003551785.1 Candidatus Brocadiaceae bacterium
AATGAGAAATATAGTAACACAAGATGCCTTTCATAGTATAGCACGCATCCCTGCGTGCGCCCTGGACAGGCAAGATGCCTGTCATACATTCCGCCTGCACCTTTCCGGCCACGCTTCTAGTACATCGAGATTATAACTTTGCGAAAGGAGAAAAAACACTATGAGTTCTGCATCAACCCCAATTAAGACCCAACTGTCGCTTTTCTGCCGTGATTATTCAAAGCTCCTGCTGCCATTGCGTCAGGAACTTGGGAAAGGTATTGATTTCATCCGTGGCCAGCAGGATACGGATGACCTCAAAGATTTACTCTCCGGACTTTGTGATGTTCATCATCGCATGAAAACGCTGGCGGAAAAGATAGACTCACAGCAGGCCTATGTCATTATTTTTGGGCCGCTGAAAAGCGGTAAAAGTACCCTTATGAACGCTTTTAGCGGAGCATATGTGAGTGAGGTGACTGCGCTGCCCGCCTATCCATGCCTGGTGCATGTGCGGCATGAGGAGGAGGTGAGCCTGACTGCATCGCATTTCAACGGTCAGACTGAGCGTTTCGAGGATTTTAACCACATGAAAGCGGCGGTCGAAGTCTATCATCGTGAGTTGGCGGAAAGAATACGAGAGATTGAAGAAAAGGGCGAGGCTTTTGATCCGGGTATACATTATCCCAATGCTATTCGTAGACTCGATATCGCCTTGCCGGCGGAACCGCTGAAAGAATCATACACTGTCCTTGTCGATACTCCTGGCTTATACAGCCGAATGAAATTCGGTTATGATTTAATGACCAGAGAATTCCGCGATAGCGCTGCCTGTGCCGTTTTTGTTGTCAAAACCGATAACCTGTTTTTGGAACAGGTTTTCGAGGAATTTAATGACTTGCTGAACCTCTTTTCCCGTATCTTTCTCGTAGTCAACATCGACGGTCACAAGTGCGATCTCGAACCGGATGGAGACCTGTGCCCCAGTATTGAAAGCCGAGAACCACAGAAGATTATCGATGCGTTCTGCTCCCTGTCGATGAGCGCACCTCTGCGGCATGCCTATGAGGAGGGCCATTTGAAAATTTATCCTATCGACCTCCTCAAAGCTGCAAGTGTGCGTTTGGGGGAAAGTGACTGGCAGATGGAAAATGACGATGCTGAGGATGCCGGGAATGGGTGTGATAACTCTGAAGACGGTGCTCATGAAAAAGCTTCCCTGGGAACCCCCACTTCCAACTCACAACAAGGCGAAGAAGCTCAGACCGAAGGTACATCTTCGGCTCCTGCTGAGGAGGCACCGATTGAAAAATTCAATGAGTTCATGGCTGATATCACCAGCTATCTTAACAGCAATGATTATATCCTCCACTTCATGCGTGACAGCCTGCGACAAGGTCGGCAGCTCATTCAGGAAATCGATCAAACATGCGGGGACGGTAATCTTGATAGTTTTATAAAAGGCACTAAAGCTATTCAGGCCGATTACGACCAGGGCATGAAGCAGCGACAAGCGTTAGAAGACCTCAGGGGTTTTGATTGGGAGGATGCCTTTGATGGGACCGGGAGTCTTATTAAGGGGAAATGCAATGGCTTTATACGCTCAGAGCAGGAGAGATTGGAAACTGAATTAACTCAAAAGCTTGAAGAGTGGTTCACTTTTGTCGAAAGCCTGACACATTTGCTGGACGAACGGATAAATCCCGCTCTTAAAAAATTGCCGGAGAGTTTCAGGAATTTTCTCATGGAGAGTATTCGGGATGCGAGCAATACACCTTGTGCCGGCGCTGAACTGCCCGGTGAAGTTTTGGAAGAACTCGATAAAGCCGATTTGTCGATGGCTGATATTCGAACTCAGGCATTGGAAGCGGCCCTTAAGGCCGGTGAGGAGGTGTCAAACCCGAATACCAGCATGGTACCGGAAGCAATGCCGGTTCGCCGGCGGTTCTGGGATTGGCTGCTTTTGCGCAGCAGAAGGAAGATACGTACAAAGTTTTTTGGTGTCGATTGCGGGAAGGAAATTCCGGTCAAAATCAAGGAGACACGGCTGGGGGAAAAAAGCAAAAAAACCTTCTGTGCCCATATTGAACAGCACCTGGGAAAAATACTATCGCACCTTTCTCAAAACATAATGGAACATGTGGTTAATGCGTTTATAGCTGCATCGAAAGATGCCGTTTGTGAAGCTTTAAATAAGCGTATTAAAGAACTGGATCAGCAGCTGCCACGCCTGAAAAACCGTATCGATTGCCGGCAGAAGGTCTGTGAAACCATTAAGAAAATGGCGGATAATATTCAAATACATGATCAGGAACTGGCATCCCTGGAGGATGCTTTTTCCCGTCAACATCCCGAATTAGCGATTGCAAAGGCAGAAAATGGTGAGTTAAAGCTTCAAAATGAGGAGAGTGGAGATGATGCGGAATCTCCGCAATGATTATTTATGTGGAGCTTTATTTCTTTGGATTACATGGTTCTAATTTTAAAATGACAATTACGGAGCGACAAGTTGAAAAATCCAAGTCCAATTCAAATAAATACGGATTTTGCGACGGCTAATGCGCGTGTACTGGATATTAAAAATGATGGGGGAATGCCGGAGGTGCATTTTACCCCGCTGCCCAAGGGATCACCGGTAGCTATCTGGTTCTGTTTTGACATAATTCCCGATCAGGCTTACAGAGGTAAAGTAAAATGTGTTTTGCACTTTTTCGATAACCTTCTCGGCGGGCGCAGCAATAATGCAAAAGGTTTGCTCCCAGTTTTCAGAACCGAGCAAGCAAACTGGGCGAGGGTGGAGCATGTAACACATCGTTTTACTGAAGATAATCGCCCGTTGGTGAGTTGGACGGTACCGGCTGATCAGGGAACCGTTCGGGTTGCGCTTTCTTATCCCTATGGGAAAAAAGAACTGCAAAATTTGGCTGATGATATCTCGGGTGCATTCAAATCGGCGGAAATAGGTGTTACGCCATTAGGGAATATCATAAGGCGTTTCTACAACCTTACCATCCCGGAGAAGGGTGGGGAGCCCGCCGGAGTGTATTGCCTTGCCAGGCAGCATGCATCTGAAGCCCCGGGGTCATGGGTGCTTGATGGTTTTCTGCGGCGTATGGCGGATGCCGGTGACGCCGCACCTATGGTTTGGGCCGTACCGTTCACTGATACGGATGGTGTGCTTAATGGACGCCCCGGGAAGGACAGCTTCCCTTGGGATTTTAACCGTGCCTGGGGGACAAAACTTTTCCCGAGAGGATTGCAGTCTGAGATGGGGTCTCACCCTATGCGTTATGAAATAAAATGCATTCAAAATGATATATGTCGGTGGATGGATATGTGCCGCCCCCAAATAGTGCTTGACTTCCATGCACCATGTATTGCCGACTCGCCGGGTATTTATTGCTATCTGCGCGACATCGATCAAGAAGGAAGGCCGGATAATATCCATGCACCATGGGTGAGGGTTTTTTCTGATGCGCTTGACCCGGCTATGCGTGCAAAAAAATTCTACAAAAGTGGCCGATATCCGTCGCGCTGGAATTCAGCTCGAGTGGGGGATTTCGTCAATCAAGCGCTCAAACTCCCCGAGGTCACTTTTGAAACACCTTATGCCTGTTCACATAGCATCGTTTTCGATAGATACAGTTACCGCTCCGCCGGAGCGGCTCTGGCTGAAGCCGTAATGAGTCGGATCGAAGAAGATTTCTGATTTCGCCCCATGACTCCCTAAAGTATATAAACGTAGGGGTAAGTACTCCGTGAACCATGGAGCGCCAGTTTAAGCCAGGTGGTAAATCCCCAGTAAACGCGGTTCACTGCGAAGGCCTTACGCTTAGGGCGCAGAGCCTGTATTCATAACCTCAAAAGATCAACTCCCGGTTGCGGGGTGATAGTGGACTGGGGGCAAGCTCGTGCTTTACACTTGCATTTCCGCCAATCACTGATTATTATATGTTTATTCAATTGCTAAGTTTGTGAGTGGAAAGGTTTATATTCTTAGTTTTCACAATACTAAACTACATTTAAAAACAGAGAGGTGAAAGAGTGTTACAGAAAGTGATATTGCCGCAGCTGGGACAGACGATGGAAGAGGGGACCATTGAAAAATGGCATAAAAAAGAAGGCGATACTGTGAGTAAAGGAGATGTTCTTTTCGATTTGACTACGGACAAAGCAACCTTGGAAGTTGAAGCTTTTGCTGAGGGGATTTTGAAGGTGATATTAGTAGAAGAGGGCGCTACAGTCCCCGTGAATGATCTGGTGGCTATTGTAGGTGATGAACAGGATAAAGTTCCGGAAGACCTGAGCAGCCTTGCAGAAGAGGACGGAGAATCTGATGATTCGGCACTGCTTGATGGTGATGGTAGTAGTGAGGATGATATTGCGGAAAAGCAGAAAGCAACGGCTGGCGCTAGTGGCAAGGCTCAAACAGTGGAATCGCCTGATGCAGGGACGGGTGTCTCTCCACAGCAAACCGAGAGATTGTTCATTTCGCCCCGCGCACGTAAAATTGCCGAAGAAAATCACGTTGCTGCTGAAGCGTTAAGAGGCAGAGGTTCGGGTCCTGATGGGCGTATAGTGGAAAAAGACGTGAGGAAGTATCTGAAATTGCTGGATGCTGGAGATGTGAAATATACGCCTGCTGCCAAAGAAGTTGCTTTCGCCGAAGGGCTTGATATTCTTACTGTGGAACCTGAGGACGCCGTACGAATTACGAAAAAGGATGTTTTGAACGCTAAGGATAAAGGCAAGGACGTGCTGCAAGGTGAGACTGTTGAACTGAATGCTATGCGCAAAACCATCGCCCAGCGCATGACTCATTCCAAGCAGAACATACCGCATTTCTATTTGGTGGGTGATGTGCATATGAGCAGTGCTTTGGATATGAGGAAAGAATTGAATGAGAGCGGCGAAGACCAGCATATTACGATCACTGATATGATCATAAAGACAGCAGCCATAGCTTTAGAAAAACATCCACGGATGAATGCGAGTTTTGATAATAATACGCTGATTGTCAAAAAAGAAATCAATATCGGGGTGGCTGTTGCGGTGGATGACGGATTATTTGTTCCTGTGATACATAACGCCGCCGAGAAATCTTTGTATGAGATTTCTACAGAATTGAAATCATTGGCAAAAAAATCAAGAGAGGGCACGTTGCTTCCGGAGCAATATGAAGGAGGCTGTGTTACGATAAGTAATCTTGGTGCGTATGGGATTGATTATTTCCTTCCGATCATCAATCCGCCGGAAAGCTGTATAATTGGGATTGGAGCTGTTAAAGAAGAAATAGTTGTAAAAGATGGAAATATGAGAATTGAACCTGTAATGAAGGTATCTGTAAGTGCCGATCATCGTGTTACAGATGGTGCGGCTGCTGCAGATTTTTTCAAAACGTTTTGTGAGATTCTGAAATCACCGAAACATTTAATAAAAAAAACATAAAAATTTAATTTAATTTCAAGATACGGTTCTATAGAGGTTTAGAGCCAAGAAATACCCCGATAATGTTGGAAAATAATGGATGAAAATGACGTTTCATTTGACTGAAAAACGAAAATCAATTAAAATTTCTTTCAGTTCGACGCAGTTAGGTCTTTCATAATTCGAATGAAAAAAAGTAACATAGTTAGAAAAAAATGATTGATCTGCTGTGCCTTCCTTCATAATAACAAGCATATTGAAGTAAGAAGGTGTAAGTCGTAACCTTAAAGATTAGCTTGTTATTTGACAAATAATCAAAATGTGATATAATAGTATTGTGTTTTGATGATAAAGGAAAAGCTGATGGGTATTAAGAAGATATTCAGCTAAGAAGCATATATATAGTTCTTTGACATTGAGGAGACGGAAAATTAAAAGCAAAGATGGTAGGTGTAATTTGCGAGCCAAAATAAATTGGTTTGATGAGTCAGGCTCAAATACGCTTGGTGCTGCTTACGAAGCCAGGCGTAATAAAGTAGTGTATATTGAAGAGCATGATACTGGCTCAGATCGAACGCTTGCAGCGTGCCTTATACATGCAAGTCGAGCGAGAAAGTTTGCTTCGGCAAACGAGTAAAGCGGCGCAAGGGTGAGTAACGCTTGGGTAATCTACCTCTTGGAGCGGGATAACAGTGGCCGTTTATAGCGGCCCTTAGGCGAAAGTACTGCTAATACCGCATGTTGACAACCGGACACATTCTTTTCGTAAGCGTGTAGTTTGGTTGTTGAAACGGGCAAAGGCTTCGGCCTTTGTTTCCGCCAGGAGAGGAGCCCGAGTCCTATTAGCTAGTTGGTGAGGTAATGGCTCACCAAGGCGATGATGGGTAGCCGGCGTGAGAGCGTGGCCGGTCACACTGGGACTGAGACACTGCCCAGAGCCCCACGGGGTGCTGCAGTAGGGAATCATCCG
>PUNP01000747.1 GCA_003551785.1 Candidatus Brocadiaceae bacterium
AGATGCCTGTCATACATTGCATGCATCCCTGGGTACGCTTTGGACAGGCAAGATGCCTGTCATACATTGCATGCATCCCTGGGTACGCTTTGGACAGGCAAGATGCCTGTCATACATTGCACGCATCCCTGGGTGCTTTGGACAGGCAAGATGCCTGTCATACATTGCACGCATCCCTGGGTGCTTTGGACAGGCAGGATGCCTGTCATACATTTTGCCTGCACTTTTCGGCCACGTTCCTGGCGGTCATTGGGCACAGGATACGGTGGTGATTTTACGGGATTCACTGAGTACTTACAAGGACTACCGCCTACCGACCAGCGACTAACGGCAGGTTTTTTTATCTCGGTGCATGGTACGGTACTGCCAGGCTGCACCCGATTATCGTAGTTTTTTTTAATTGCGTGGTGTGGGATATATTCCGTATTTTTCCAGCTTACGGTAAAGTGTTTTTCTGCTGATACCGAGTTCTTTAGCGGCAGCGGACTTATTCCCGTCGTTGCGTTTCAGTGTTTCGTCAATCATATACTGTTCAATTTGCAGGAGTCCGCCTTGAGCCTTTTCATTTCTTATCACGTCCGGTTCATTGTTCTCGCTGGTCACATGCTTCAGTTCCGCAGGCAGATGTTTGACGTGGATTTTATTCCCGTCACAGAGGGCGAAGCCGAGTCGTAAGACATTTTCCAGTTCGCGCACATTTCCGGGAAAATCATAACTGAGGAGAGCGGCCATTGCTTCGCCTGACAGTCCGGAAACGTTCCTTTCATGGAGTGCATTGAATCGTTCGATAAAGTGTTTGACCAGCAGCGGAATATCTTCTTTTCGTTTACGCAGCGGTGGCAGTTCGATTCGCATAACGTTCAAACGGTAGAAGAGGTCCTCTCGAAACATATTATTACTGACGAGTTCAGGTAGATTTTTATTGGTAGCGGCAACAACGCGTACATCTGCTTCTTCGGTAGTCGTTCCGCCGACGGGTTCGTAGGAGCCGTCTTGCAGCACGCGCAGCAGTTTGACCTGCACTGTCGGGGGCATCTCGCCGATTTCATCCAGAAAGATAGTTCCGCCGTGGGCGAGCGCGAAACGTCCGGGCTTATCTCTCTTCGCATCTGTAAATGCCCCGGCCTTATACCCGAACAATTCGGATTCCAGCAGGTTTTCCGGCAGCGCACCGCAATTGACGCAG
The DNA here is from genome assembly GCA_003551785.1 of Candidatus Brocadiaceae bacterium. The sequence goes on from PUNP01000747.1 coordinate 1,187, forward strand.
ACGAAGGGTTTTCCTTTGCGGGGGCTCAGGTTATGTATTGCGCGCGCAATCAGTTCCTTCCCGGTGCCGGTCTCTCCCTCGACAATGACGCTGATATCATCGTAGGCGATATCAGGCAGAAGGGCAAAGATATCCTGCATTCTATTATTTCGGCTGACAATATTCTCGAATACGTCTTTTCCTTCTATTTCCTTCCGGAGCTGTTGACTTTGCCTTTCCGTATAAAGTTTATAGTGCACATCTGCCAGGACGTTGGCAACGACATGCAGATAGCCAATATCCTCATCGCACCAGTGCTTCGTATTCACGCCTCTGTCGAAACCCAAGGCCCCTATTGTACCGTTTTGTGTAATAATCGGAAGGTGAAAAAATGATTTGATGGAAAGTTCAGTGAAAAAATCCTGTTCTTTTGAAGCTTCAGTCGGCATATCCTGCGTGTCAGGAACATCAATTTCCTGCCCGTTGGCGAGCTGTTTCGTCCACCAGGTAAGGGTTTTTGGGCTCATATCGGGCAGGCTCGACTTTGTGGATTTAACTCCGGTCGCACACCATTCGTAAGAATTTTCTATTTCCATTCCGTCACCGGAAAAGATAAGAAGGTAACTGCGATCGACGTGGAGGAACTCTCCTAAAGTGCGCAGGGTGTATAGAATATTGTCATCATAGTTTGCAACTCCGGACTTTACAAAGCGGGAGGAGATATCGGCGACTCTTTTACTCAAATCAAGTTGGTGGCGGAGCTTTTGTCCCCAACGGTTCAATAGCTTCTCTCTTTCGTGCTGTTCTGAAATCCATTGAATAAAGGCCCAGGTCAGCAGCAGCAGGCTGATTAGTTTGGCGGTATCACCCAGCAAACCGGTCATGATCGAAGGTGTGGCGAGGAAGTATTCGCTTATTGATGCGGTTGAGTAGATAAAGAGGAAACCAATCCCCATCGTAATCAGCAGGAGGGCCCTGCTATTAAAATAGTCTTCCCATGTTTCTGGGCTGAAGACAAGGAAAGCCAACCCTGAACCGATGAATAGCGTGAAAAGGCTGCTTAAAAGCAAATTCAGACTGAACGTTGATTCAGAGACGACCGGGTGAAAATTCAAAAGCAAGGCGCTGGAAAGAGTACCTAAGAGCAGAAAAACCAGCGCCGAAAAACGGATAGAGTGAAACAAACTTTTTCTTTGAATTATCTTCATGGCGTGTTATTGGAGTTTTTCATGGCTCTCCTTCAACTTTGCGGATAAAGTAAGCAGAAATACTCCAATTTTTCTTTGCAAATAAATAACTTATGACTCAAAAAAAGGTGTAAGATGTCATCGATAGTGTCAACTCATCAACACCGGTACGGGGCACGGTGGTGATGTCACTATGCTCACTAAGGACTTTATTTCATTGTAATGAAAAGTCCTTCATGATTTCAATTATGATGGGTTCACATAGCCGTAGCGAGTTGGAATATGGGCAGATAAACGGCCAAAATTACTACGGCCACGACCCCGCCAAGCAAACCGAGCAGAAGGGGTTCAAGCAGGGATAATACCGAGTCAATACTTGTGGAGGCTTCTCGTGTAAAGTGTTGAGATACTCTTTCCAGCATTTCCGAGAGGCTGCCGGTTGATTCTCCGGCGGCGGTCATCCGGATGAGCATTTGCGGGAAGAAAGGCCGGCCTTTCATCTCATCAGATAGCGTAGCGCCCCGTACAATATTGTCCCTGATATCTTCAATATTATGTTGAAAGACCCAGTTGCCACTAATTTCGCCGGTGAGGTTTAATGATTCAACGACCGGTATCCCGCTGTCTATCAATAGCCCTAACGAGCGTGAGAGCCGTGCAACAACTATTTTTTGTGCCATCGGCCCCACTACAGGGACTTTTAATATCAGTGTATCGAAAAATTGCCTCCCCCGTTCAGTTCGTTTAAAAGAGATTATTCCAATAGTTAATGCGATTACCCCCACGAGAATAAAGTGAATATTGCCACCCAATGCGCGGCTGAACCCCATCACTAATTCAGTTATAACCGGCATATCGGCGTCCAAATCGGCAAAAATAGTTTCGAATCTGGGCAAAATGAAAATAAAAAGTCCACCGACCGCCAGAATGAAGAAACCGAGGATAAACAGGGGGTAGCTTGTGCCGGCTTTAATTTTTCTGCGCAGCTCAACTTGGGTGTCGAGATAGTCGGCGAGGTCAGTTAATATTTTGGCCATATGGCCGCTCTCCTCACCTGCATGCACCATCGCTATGATCAACTTACTGAAAACTTTGGGGTACTTGCTCATGGACTCGGAGAGCGATGCTCCTTCTCTTATCTCAGCCGCGATATTGGATAAGATTTCCTTCAGCCTCGGGTTTTCTGCTTGTGCTCCAACGTCAGCTAAAGAATCGACAATAGGCAGCCCGCCGCCGAGCATTGTCGAGAGCATCCGGAAAACAACCGCCAGTTCGTCAAGTTTAACCTTCTTTTGAAAAAATCCTCCGTCTTTATTTTCATCTTTTTTTTTCTTTTTCTTTTTATTTCCGGAACTTAATTCTTCTAAAGAAATAGGGATAGCCCCTTTACCGCGGATTTGTGATATGATTTCAGAACGCGAGCCACCTTCCATCCTTTCAGTTTTAGTACTGCCGTCAGCATCCTTATATTTTACAAAGAATCGAGCCATAGTTTTCCATTAGAATTATTGATTAGTTTTTTTTAAGAGCTTCTGGACTTCCCCAATAATATCAGAGCAGGTTGAAGCACGGTCATAAAGTCGGGAGAATTCTTCCTGTAGTAAGGGGTCTTTTATCTCGTAAGCGAGTTGCTGGTAGTTCATCTCCGCCTCTTGCTCCAGTTTTTTGATATTATTAAGGTAGCCTTTGATGAATTCTTCGTTAATCATTATCGCACTTCTCCATATGAACTGAGTTGAGTCTTTCGATCATATCGTAAAGTATCAGGCTTCTTCTTTTGCTTTCATTAATCAGTTTTATAAGCAAATCCTGAACTTTCAAAATATTTTCCTTTGGTACACCACTTCGCAAGGAAAGAGCTTTTTGGTGTTCAGCAGCGACTTCAATAGCGTTTTCGATGCTGAGAATTTGTTTTAATCTTTCACACAGTTCATCCGGATCGATCGGTGAAATGAGGGTATTTTCAAGAGAATCATCGTCTTTTAAATTTTGCTCTTCTTTTTTTTGATCCGCATTATTTGTATTTTGAGAATAAAACCCCCACTCCGGTATATATTCATCTCCAGTTCCTGAACTATCGGACGGTGCTGTTGGAGAGGGGGGGGAATTTATTGTTTTTTTCTGGTCGAATTGAGCTTTTTTTACGTCTTCATAAGTAAGTGTTTTATTCTTAACCCGTCTGGCCTTTTCAGTTTCGGGATCGATAATATGCTTCAATTCACTAAATATATTTTTATTGTTCATGTCTTAGCCTCGGCGCTGGCAAAATAAAACAGGAAACAGAAAGCCATGAAATGGTATATACACCATATACTGTTGAAGAATACGGCCTCAAACAATCCGGGCTCGTAATACAGGCGGTTTAAGCCCCAGACCCCGACAAAAAAGGTAAGGAAAAGGCAGGCGAGCTGCATGATATTTTCACCGATATTGAGACCTTTTGTCCTTCCTTTAGGAGTGACGGCGAATGAAATATTTTTACCGCTCAGGGCCGAAATGTCGGCAGCTAAATGCACCGGGAAACATATTATGGTTAATAACTGCCCTAATAATACGTCTTTGAGTGTATATCCGCGTGGCCGTAAAGTCATGAGGAATACGGACAGATTCAGGATCATGTAAGGGAAGAAGACGGCGGCATATATCTCCACATGGGCGAGGTAAGAGGGAATATTGAATAAAAGGTAGGTCAATGGACTGATGACAAGAATAAAGGTGACTATACCGATGAGAAAATACGAGCTCGAAATAGCATATTCCCACCAAACATTTAGCGGGAGAGCTTTGGGATTCTTGATGAAGGATGCCAGGACGGTTTTCAATATTGAGACGGTGCCGAACGCCCACCGAAACTGCTGTTTATAATATCCCCCCAGGTCTTCGGGCCCCAGTCCGAACGAGGATGTTCTGTTATCATATCTGGACTTCCATCCTTTTAGGTGCATGTAGAAGCCGGTAGCAAAATCTTCGGTAACGGATTTTTCAAAAATCCCGCCGACGTCATTCAGCGCGGACAAGCGGAAAATGACGTTAGTGCCGCAGCAGAACATCGCATTTTGGTCGCTTTTAGCCTCGCATATATATTCGTAAAAAACTGCTTGTTGAAAGCCTGCCGCCCGCGCTACTCTGTTGCGGTCGTAATTCCAATAATATTGGGGGGTCTGGATGAATGCCATTTCCGGATCGGCTTCCATATCGGCTACAAGCTGCTCCAGGAAATCAACGACTGGGGTTTGATCAGCGTCGAAGATAACCAGATATTTAGCGTTGACGGGATGTTTTTGTCCACAGTGGTGCACAAGCTCGGAGCCTTCCGGCGGGTATCCCTGCATGTAAGCTATAAAGTCATTGATCATTCCGGCTTTTGCACCGCGCCATTCATGCCGGAATAAATCGACGTTCAGTTCTTCGCACAATTCATCGATGCTTTTCCGGTAAGCGATTTGCTCGGGCGGACGCGCGCCTACCGGCTCGTAAGGCGTGTCGTCAAGTAAGTAGGCGTTGAAATTCGGATATGACATGTTATTTATGCAAGCCAGGGTATTGCGCAGTACAGCGGGGTCTTCCTTGTATGCCGGCACGACAACCGCGACAGAGGGGAGGTGAGCCGGTAGAGGATTGGGGGCGGTCGGTTTTTTCTTTTTATTTGCTCGCGATATTCTGATAACGTGGGTAAGGTAGCCTATGCTGTGAATTATCATGAAACACTCTGCAGCCAGAAGTGCAAAGGCAAAGACATGTTCATACCAGTAATATTCCGAAATCAGAATAAGCACCGTCCGGACAATCCCATAGGATACGGCGAATATCATGGCAAATATTGCTATTACCGGCCAAAAACTGATTTGGACTGTATCTGAAAGTCTCAGGTCTCTTACATGTTCCATGCTATGTTATTTTATTAGAATCTGCGTGAAAATGAAAACATCAATTTGTCCGAATCCCATTCTGAGGACCTGTAAACGGCGCCTTCGAGTCCAATACTGTATCTGTCAGCGAACTCATAATTCC
>PUNP01000835.1 GCA_003551785.1 Candidatus Brocadiaceae bacterium
AATTTTCTCGGCATTGCGCAGTACTGCGCCGACAGGCGCCCCATTTTCAGAGCGCAGTCTCTGAAAATGCGTAGTATCTTAATTGTGATTTTTTTGCTTTTTTGGCAAAAAGTTGCTGGTCGTTGGTAAAACGGCATCAGTGCTTTTTGGGGAATTAAGTAGTTTTCATCTTTTCGTGTCGGCTGTCCACCAGCAACGAACAACGACATTTCCGGCTTGTCCGGGTTATGTTTAAGAGGTAATAAATATGCAAAAGAAAATAATGTTGGCTTTCACCGGAGGGCTTCAGTCATCAGTATGTCTGCATTGGCTCTCTAAAAAGCGAGGGGCCAAAGTTGATGCACTGATAGTGGATTTAGGCCCGGAATCGCAGAGTTCTGAACTTGGGGAACAGGCTGTAGCTTTAGGAGCCGCCGGTGCTCATGTTGAAGATTGCAGAGAATCATTTATTCGTGACTATGCGTTTAAAGTCTTGAGAGCATCGGCCGTTTATGAGCGGAACTATCTTTTAAGCGGTGTGTTGGCCAGGCCGCTGATAGCCGAAGTCCTGACGAGGAGGTCTGTTTCAGAGGGGGTAAGGACTGTAGTATTAGCTACTTATGTTGGCAGCGATGATGCAGTAAGGTTCAGGTCTAATGTGAATGCACTTGCCCCGGAACTTGATATTATTTCCCCCGAAGACATCCCACCCCTCGAAAGTAGAAAGGCGGCACAACAATATGCTGAAAAATATGGTATTGAACCGCAGGAAAAATCAGGAGCCGCTATAAGTCTCGATGTTAATTTATGGGGGGCTGTAGTAGCTCCCGGCCCGGAAATAGGAACCTGGGAGCAGCTTTCGGAAGATTATTACCAGATAACTTCTTCACCTCAAAACGCACATTCTGTCCCGGAGAATCTCGTCATCGAGTTTGAAAAAGGAATCCCGGTCAGAGTTGATGAAAAAAGTTTAGAACCGCATATTCTGGTTCAATATGTTAATGAAAAGGCCGGCGGACACGGGATAGGGAGGGTTGAGGTGGTTGAGGACAGACTTTTCGGGAAAAAAGCCCGTGAAATTTATGAGGCGCCCGGTGCATGTGTGCTTAATGAAGCGCATAGCGCTTTGGAAGAACTCTGCCTGGATTACGAGTCAATCCAGGCAAAAAGTGACATAGGGCGCTTCTATGCCAATCTTGTTTATAGAGGCTGCTGGTTCAAGCAGCTGAGGAGAGCGTACGATGCATTTATCGATGTGAGCCAGGAAGCCGTCAACGGAAAAGTCAGTTTGCGTTTATATCGCGGAAATATTACGATAACCGGTCGCTGTTCGCCCAACAGCCTTGTTCAATGAGCAATGAAGCAAATATTACTATCATCAGCACCGGACGTGAACTCGTCTGCGGGCGTTCCTTTGATACCAACTCCGGCTATATTGCAGTTCATCTCGATAGCGCCGGGTTCAATATACGTAAAATAACAATTGTCGGAGACCATCCCGCGCTTATAACCCAGGAATTAATCGATGCTGCACCCTGTTCCGATTTTATTTTATTGACCGGCGGACTCGGGCCGACTGCTGATGATCGCACCAGGAAAGCGATAGCTGAAGCTTGCAATGAACCTCTTATTCAACGGCGAGAGGCGATTGAGAACATAAAAAATCTGCTTAGAAAACGCGGGCGCCGGTTCACTGACCGCTATTTATCCCAGGCCGCCATACCGGGCGAGGGGCCTGTTTTCCCCAACGAAATCGGTACAGCCTGCGGTTTCGCCGTTAATATTGATAATGCTCAAGTGATCGCTATGCCCGGCGTGCCGGAAGAAATGCGTCGTATGTTCACATGTTCCATACTTCCTTACCTTTTACGTCAGCACAGCTTGAATGGGGGGGAAGAAAAATTCAGGTGCACGGAGAAAGTCAACATTTTCGGCATTTCTGAGTCAGAAGTGAATAACTCCATTGAACATTTGTTAGATGAGAATCGGAACCCGGCGGTTGGGTTGTGTGTAAATAACAGCAATATAACCGTATCAATATCAGCCGAGGCTGCAACGAAGGGGAGAGCCAAAATACTTTTGGAAAAGGATATTGATCAAATCCAGCAATGTTTAGGTCAAGCTGTTTACAGTATTGGGGCGGTATCTTTAGCTGAGCGGGTTCTGACTCAAGTGCGTGAAAAAGGATTAAAAATGGCGACGGCGGAATCGTGTACCGGTGGTATTATCTCCGATATGCTTATCGGGGTGCCGGGGGCGTCCGATTGTTTTGATTTAGGCGTGGTGGCATATTCTAATCCAATAAAGACGTCTTTGCTCGGCGTCTCATCGCATTTGATAAGCGAGCACGGGGCGGTTAGCCCTGAAGTTGCCCTGGCCATGGCGGCCGGAGCATGCGAAGCCGGCCAGGCTGATATCGCCGTAAGCACGACCGGAGTTGCTGGCCCCGGGGGCGGCACTGAACTTAAACCGGTAGGGCTTGTCTATATCGGACTGCATATTTGCGGAAAAGGATATGTGTATAAACACCTCTTCGGCGGCAATAGAAGGCAGATACGCGAAAGGGCCGCAGGATGGGCCTTAAACCATTTAAGACTCCAATTAGGGCATTCTTGATGAGCAGTCAATATGAAAAAATTGGTTATACAGGTTTGCCGGAAGAAGCCGAAAGGTTGATGTATGCCCTGGCGCATGAAGAGCCGGAATTCAGCGCCGTAAAAGTGCTCAACACCGCCCAGAAAATCGTCTTAGGGCTGTTATTGATAGGGGTTGCCGGTGTTTTTTTTATCGACTGGCTGGGTGCTTTGATTGCTCTTAACGGATTGTTTTTGGCTTTCTATCTGATTATTGTGACCTATAAAGCCTATTTGATCCACGTCTCAATAACCACTCAAAATATTTTGTCCTTTACTGAATCGGAAGTGAGGGCGGCTTACAATGATGAATTGCCTCCCTATACGATTCTGCTGCCTCTTTATCACGAGCAGGAAGTTGCTGCGAGTCTGGTTCACGGACTGGAAAAGCTTATTTATCCGCGCGATAAGCTTGACATCATCCTCTTGCTTGAAGAAGATGATTCAGAAACACGCGAGGCTCTTTTGCAAACCCAGCTGCCCGCATACATGCGTATAGTTACGATTCCCGATCTCCATCCCCGAACCAAGCCCAAAGCTTGTAATGCAGGGCTGGCTATGGCCAAAGGAGAATATGTCGTTATTTATGATGCAGAAGACCGGCCCGAGCCAGACCAGCTTATCAAAGCCGTTCTTGGGTTCAGGTACTCCCCGGATGATGTTGTCTGCCTTCAGGCAAAACTCAATTTCTACAACCAGCATCATAACCTTCTGACCCGACTGTTCACCACCGATTATTCGGTGTGGTTTGATCTGACGCTGCCCGGGTTAGATTATCTGGAAGCCCCCATACCTTTAGGTGGAACTTCAAACCATTTTAAAACCGATAAATTGAAACAGTTGCTGGGCTGGGATGCGTATAACGTGACTGAAGACTGTGACCTCGGGATGCGGCTGGCTATGGCCGGTTATACAACCAAGATGATAGAATCGACGACCTGGGAGGAGGCTTGCAGCGATGTTGGGTTTTGGATCAAGCAGCGTTCCCGATGGGTGAAAGGCTATATCCAGACTTATTTAGTTCACTTGCGCCGCCCCTTATTGCACTTTAAAATGCTGGGAGTGGGCAAAACCTTGATGTTCCACCTGACAGTGGCCGGAACCGTGATATCATTGTTGATAAACCCTGTTTACTGGCTGCTTGCCGCCGGATGGTTTACCTTGCGAATAGAGATCATTAGCCTCTTTTTCCCGTTCCCTCTGGTTCTGTGGGGAACTTTATGTCTGTTCGTGGGGAATTTTTTGTTCGTTTATGCCGCTATGCTCGCGACTTACCAGAGGGGGTATTATGACCTGGTGAAATATTGCCTGTATTTGCCTTTATACTGGATACTGGCCAGTGTGGGGGCATGGAAGGGATTTATCCAAATAATCACCCGTCCAAGCTACTGGGAAAAAACCAAACACGGGTTGAGTCGCATTACCTCATCAGACTCATAAATCGCATATTTCATAAACCAACAACAATATTTAAGATAAAAATTGAACGTCAACTTTTTTAGCAACAATTTTGAAACATGTAAAATTTGCAGTGCTCTTCTCGTTGTCATGCGGGGTGGAGATTGGAGGGGGGGACGTGGATTGAAAGCGGCGTGCATTGCGCCATACTCTAAAAACTGCCGATTGAAAACTTATCAATGAATATTTACGGCAGGGGGGATGCGCTTTGGTTAATTGTAAAAGTAAGGTAAAAAAAGATATTATCGGCACCCTTTCATCTAAAGATTTCCCTGAAATCGTCGTTGTGCGCCCCGGCGCACTTGGAGACACTTTACTCACGTTCCCGGTTTTGGAATATCTTAGGCGTCTGCATAAGAATTGTCGTCTTGTCTTTTGCGGCAGTCATTGGGCGCGATCTTTGCGGATGCTCACCGATAATTTGTATAATTACGTTGATTTTAATTCGGCCTTCTTTGCTCCGCTGTTCGCTGTTACGGATGATGCTGTTGAAATGCCTTCTCCGTTCAGTGATGCCGATTTAGTCATTAATCTTACAGCAAAAACCCATAGTCATTTCATTGAAAATATAAAAAACAATACAGATGCTTTAGTCATTGATGCTGACATCACACCCAGCGGCCAAAGGCACATGGCAGTTATAATGGTGAACAGTCTGGTCGATTCACCGTTTAAAACGGATGATGAATTGCCTTTGCCGAAGTTGTCTAACGCAATCCAGCTTTCAGACCGCACTGATAATGATTTTCATGTTCTGCCGCCAAAAACGGACTTCGCCGTTATACATCCCGGCAGCGGTTCATCGGATAAAATCGTTGCTGCGGAAGTCTTTGCCGCTATCATCAGGCAACTGCACAGGCAAAACTTGTTTACGGTTATCCTCCAGGGCCCGGCCGATTCAGAATACTGCCGTGAATTATCCCGTTTATCGTCCAGTTACTCTTTCACAATATGTGAAAATTTGCCCTTTGAACAATTAGCGGGACTCCTCGTAGAGGCCAATGTATTTATCGGGAATGACAGCGGGGTCGCGCATCTGGCGGGGATGCTGAATGCCAATACCAAAGTAATATTCAAAGCAACCGATCAGCAAGTATGGAAGCCTCTCGGGCGGAATGTGGAAGTATACGACATCAGAACCATGGAGCCAGAAGAAATAGTATCGAAAATCACCAGTTTACGCTGAAGGAGAAGTGGAAATGGACAGTAAGGCAGCTAAAGATTGCTCAAAGGAAAAAAAACTGCAAACGCTCATCAGTCTTGATAAAAAAGGTTTTATCTTTTCTTCGGACATACCTGTAGACGATTTTATCGACGAGGCACAGGCGACAATGGACTGGGCGGCCGGAATCCGTGAAGATATTCAGTCGGTGGGGAGAGCGCAGATCATGGAAGAGGAATTTACCGCCGAGCAGGTTGTCCCTCCGGATGTGCTGGCGCGATGCTTACAGCCGGCCCGGGAAAGATACGGTATCGAACCGTTGTGGGTGCCCGCCTTCTTCAGCAAGGTACTTTTGCCCTGGTATGTGGGGGGGGCTTGCTTTTACGGGCGTGAAAACGGCGAAATGCGCATCTGTTTCGTTTTAAATCATCACTTTCGCCATAGCGAAAAATGGCTTTTTTACAGCAGAAAGGAGATCATTTCACATGAAATATGCCACGTCGCTCGCTCAACCATGGATCAACTTCTGTTCGAAGAACCACTGGCCTATCGCATCTCGGAAAGTATGTTCAGGCGTGTTGTAGGGCCGATGTTCAGGGGGCAGTGGGAGGCATCGGCCTTTTTAGGCAGTTCACTTATTCTGATGGGCGGCAGTATTGCCCGGGGGTTCGGAGCGCCCAATTGGGTTCAGTACATCAGTTATATACCCTTAATCACCACTGTTGTGCTCTTAGGTATCCGCGCTGCCAAAGCAAGCAGAATGATGAAACGGGCAATCAAAAAGCTCTCCGAATACTACGATGATCCGGAAGCCGTCGCTTTCCGATGCACGGACAGGGAACTGGTCCATCTGGCGGACAGCAGTGCAGGGCTTGATTCCATCCGGGGAGGTGATACAGATAGTGATACCGAAAACCTCAGGTGGAGTGTGATTGATAATATCGGTCAACCCCGCCTCGACAAAGGCAATGTTCGGTAGCACCGGATTCTTAATCCGGGGAGTGGTCCTGGCCATCTGCTCTGGACTGAGTATCTCACTCAGCATTTTCCCTACCTGTTACTGATCCCGATTATCGGTAGTGTTCCATATTTTAACTTTATTGT
>PUNP01000972.1 GCA_003551785.1 Candidatus Brocadiaceae bacterium
ACCCTGCGGGCGCGTCTTCAGCGGCGCATCTGCGGCAAAAGTCTGCACTTGCAGTATAAGAATACAGCGGCGTTTGACATTTGCCACAGATGCACCACTGAAAACGCGTGAAATATGCAGGCTATAAGTCTTATAAGTCCTATACGTCGTATATTTAGAACAAAAAAAGAACTGCTCAACGGGCTCTAATAGCTGTAAACGCCCCTGTTTAATCCGTCTCTGACGGCTGATATGATCTTGGAGCTCCGTATAGTGGCGGACGTATATCCATCGACTTCAGTGCTGACAATTTCCTCCGGGTGATAAAGGGCGCTGAGAGAGTTGCTGATATCTTTACCCACCAGGTGGTTCAGCGCTTCCTTATATTGTTTGACGACTGATTTGTACGGTTTCGTTTCAGTATCAAGGTGGTAATCGTCATCACGCCTGAGATGACGGAATTCAGCATCGGTAACCACGCCTTCCCTCAACGTAAACTGCACGTTAACCTGAACGTCTGGTCCGTCGGCAAAGACTCCGCGGTAAGTGCCGTCTTCCAGGTATCTTGCACCTTCAGCAGGCGATACGTCTTGCGTGCGGCAACTGAGTATAAGAAGAATACTGATTCCGAATAACACAAAAATAGCTTTTTTCATGAGTTTAATTTCTCCTAAAGGATTTTACGGCTTAAACTTTTCCATTCCAAGCTTCCCTACTTAATATTGTAATATCGAATGAGGGCCAGGTCAAACTAAGATTCAAATCCAAGGAATTTGAGCAGTAAAAATTTTTACATATCGGGGTAGCCGACGCGAATCAATGACTCTATCCCGGGCTATTCAAGTTCGCTTACGGCCTGTTGAAGGGTGGGGAAATCTTTTTGCCGGGGGGAGGAACTGTGCCAGTCGGCTTTTTCTATCACTTCGCGCACCTGAGCCTTCATGCCGGCAAACACAAGCGTTACGCCGTGATGGGCAAAAGTTTCCTTTATCTCTCCAAGCGTAAAAAGGGCTACAGCGTCTATGTCATTAACACCTGACATGTCGAGAATGACCCATTGTGCATTGGGCTGTTTTGCCAATTGTTCTCCCGCACGCTCCTGAACGTATCGGGCGTTGGCGAAATACAGACTGGCATCTACACGGATGATGATCATGCGTGGGTTGGTCCGGGCATCCGGGTAAAACCTGATATCATGAAAAGTATTCTCTGACTCGACATATCCCAGAACGGCGGTTCTCGGTTGTGAACTTCGGGCGACGAATAGAGTTAAAGAAAAAATGATACCGGTCAGAATCCCCTGTTCGATACCGACCGCCAGCGTAACAAAAAAAGTGACCAGCAGTGTCCAGCCATCGGCCCTTTTGATGCTGAAAAGGCGAAAAGCGTATTTATAATCAATCAGTCCGGCCAGGGAAACAATAATAATTGCCGCCAGCACGGTAACCGGCAGGTGATAAAATAATGGGGTGAAAAACTGCAAAACGGCCAGCACCAATGCGGCAGCAATCGCCGATGCGAGGGGCGATTTGGCCCCCACCTTGTAATTGACCGCCGTGCGTGAAAAGCCGCCGGCTACGACATAGCCCGAAAACAAACCGGAAAGAAGGTTCGCTGCACCCAGTCCGGCGAGTTCACGATTAGGATTAATCCGTTCTTTCTCACGCATGGCGGTCCATTGAGCTATCCCCATCGACTCGACGTAACCGACAAAGACAATGACCATAGCAGCAGGGAAGAGTGCGATTGCCATACGCGTGTCCAGCATAGGAACGGCAAGGCGCGGCAGCCCGCCCGGCACTTCGCCAACAACAGCAACGCCGAGTGCATCAAGGTTAAGGGCCTTAACCAGCAAGATTGCCAGGACGACGACTATCAGAGCTGAAGGGGCATGCGGCCATCTTTTTTTGGTCAAATACATGATGGCGGCCGAGCCGATTCCAACGCCGGCAGTAGGCAGGTGCACATCGCCGATTCTGCTCAAGCCCCCGTGAATTAACGAGATTAAGGAATGGCCGGCGGCGGGCCCTGTCCCGAGCAGATGTCCCGCCTGGCTGAGGATTATAATAATGGCGGCCGCAGAAATAAAACCGCTCATCACGGCCGTCGAAACGAAATTGATCAGGTAACCGGCACGCAGCAATCGAAGGACCACCTGAACAATCCCGACAATAAGAGTTAACAAAGCAGCTATCCTGACATACTCAAGGGTTCCCGGTTCGGCATGCTCTGAGCATGCGGACAATACCAGCAGTGACAATATCGCTACCGGACCGACTACCAGATAGCGAGAGGTGCCCAGAAGTGCATAGACGAAGAGAGGGATGGTAGAGGCGTAAACCCCGACAACTGGGGGGAGTCCGGCGATGTTAGCGTATGCCATGCTCTGCGGTATCAGCATTACCGCCACGATAACGCCCGCCCAAATGTCATATTTCAGGAAGGATTTTTGGTAATCCTTCAGCCATGAACAACACGGTATTTTTAACATACTCATCGTAAAAAGGTGTGCCCAGCTTTTTTCAGTCTTTTAATGTTTGTGCAGTTGCAGCTTTTTCGGGGGCCTTACATTTTTCCGCCATTATCATGATCAATGGGGAATCCCGTAAAAAGTTTTTGCCAAGCTTTTTCCAAAAAGCGGAGCGGCGTTTGACGTTTTATCGCATATGCACCATGAAAAAGCGTTAAATATGAAGGATAGTAAAATCACAGTCCGGCGCTCTCTATCCAGATCAGCAGTCCGACTATCATTGCGGAGGCTGCAGCCACCACTATCCAGGAGTTGACCTTGAGCAGTTCAGGGAAGGTTTTGCTGCCGAAATCGCCCTTATGCAGTATGTGCTTTTCCAGTTTGGGGTAAAGCGCGGCAAATAAACCGGCTCCGATAAGTATGCCCACTATCCCGCCCAGCAGGGCGTCAAGTGCTCCCTGGGCGAAAGCGCCGGCAACCGTTCCCGGGCAATATCCAAGCAATCCAAAACCAATGCCGAAAACCAACCCTCCGATGACACTCGAACCCAGTGAGCCGGGTTTCGGATGGAGTTCAGCAAAACCGAGGCTCCGGAGAAGATGGACTCCTATCATGCCCGTCAGCACGGCGGTCAGCATGATCTTGACGACGGTGAAATCTTCAAGGAGCAACTGCTGCATGATAACATTATATCGAGTGACCCCGCCTTTTTGAAGCAGGAAGCCAAATCCGATCCCGATCAGAAAACCAATAAACAGTTGAGTCCGCTTTTTTGAGTGCAGTTTGCTTAACATTTCTTATCTCCGCTTTTTAGAAAAAAGCTCGGCAAAAACTTTAAAGCTATACAACTGAAAGTCATATAAAAACAATTGGAATGAACCACTAGGGGCTTGGCCGAAAAGGCAATAATTAGCAAATGCCGCAATTTCAGGTGTAACCGCGCCCCTTTGGGGCGCATTTATCTTTGTATCATTTATTACCCCTGGTTGAAACCAGGGGCTACCAAACTTCGCCCCGCTGGGGCGAAAACAGAGGCCTTGCCCCGGATGGGGCAAAGTTTGGTAGCCTCGGGTTTCAACCCGAGGTGATGATTTCCACGTATTTTTGCGCCCTGAAAGGACGCGGTAGATCGATGCGTATTGGCAATGGTGCGCTTTTCGGCCACGCTCCTAGCCTTACGGGTTGTGAGAAATGCGGGCTATCCGCAGAGTATAACTCGGAAAAGCAGCATAGCAGTGGCGATCCCGCCGATGAAGAAACAGCAGGCGGCGATCCAGCTGCTCACTGTCAGCTGCAGCGTTCCGCTTATCCCGTGCCCGCTTGTGCATCCGCCGGCCCAGCGTGCGCCGAATCCGAGAATTATGCCTCCGATAAGGCTCACTCCCCATCGCAGTATCACGGAGCCTCCCGCTGCTGCGTACCAGATGCCCGGTATCCGCAGGATGCGAAACTCGCTGGATAAAACCGCCGATAAGAACGCCCCCAGTATCAGCCCTGCTACAAGCATCCATTCCCAATCGACTGTCGGAGTGAATTTTTGATAATACGCCTTTTCCTTAACTTTGTCGCCCCGAAAAAGCATCTCAAGCATACCGCTAGTGCGCGCGAAAGCCGTAGAGCAGCCGATCGGCTTGTTTGAAAGCAGGAATGCGATGCAGGACAGCAGTCCGATTCCCGCTCCGACCACGTAGGGAGACCATCTTGGCATTGTTAACATTTCCATTGTGAACCTCCTGTCGAAAAATATCGTTTTATATATATTAAAAGATTTTACTATAGAAACATTTGCATGTCAATAGAGGAAGATGCTGGGATAGGGTGGCACAGGTCGGCGTGCAGAGAGGCGGGGAACGCATAGGCGGAGACACGGAGTCACGAAGTCATGAAGTCACGGAGTCATGAATTCGACTTTATCGTCCACATTCTGCTATACTTGAATACATATCCCGAACTCAAAGCCCGTTGTAAAACAACCGCGTTTTTTTATTTAATTTTGTAGAAATGAATGTTCAACTAACCATCAACGACAGGGAGGTCCGGGTGCCGCAGGGCGCTACGATTCTTGATGCTGCCGAAATAATCGGCATCGATATTCCCACGATGTGCTATCTTAAGTCCTATGAACCCTCGACAAGCTGCATGGTGTGCGTGGTCCGGCTGAGCGATTCCGACGAGCTGGTTCCGGCCTGCGGGCGGTTGGCCGAGGATGGCATGGTGGTCGATACGGAATCCGATTACGTAACCGAGGCCCGGCGCGCGGCGATCGAGCTGCTGCTGAGCGATCATCTTGGCGACTGCACGGCGCCGTGCCAAACGGCCTGCCCGGCCGGCCTGGATATACCGCTGATGAGGAATCTGATCGCTGAAGAGCGACTTGATGAGGCCATCGGGGTGGTCAGGCGCGATGTTGTTCTTCCGGCCGTGCTGGGGCGCATCTGCAACGCACCGTGCGAGAAGGTGTGCCGGCGCGGACAGCTCGATGAACCCGTATCTATTTGCCTTTTGAAAAGATTTGCAGGCGATGCCGCTTTGCACTCCGATAATTACTCTCCAACCGGTTATGAAGAGCTAAGCGGCAAGAAGGTGGCTGTTATCGGAGCCGGTCTCGCCGGACTTTCGGCGGCCTTTTACCTGCGGCAAAAGGGGCACGCAATCACCGTTTTCGATGATCATAAAAAACCTGGAGGGATGATTAGATATGGAATGGCACAGGACAGGCTGCCGCATGATGTGCTCGATGCGGAAGTGGATGCCGTCATGGGGAATGGTATCGATTTCACGGCCAAAACAATGGTAGGTGAGGACATTTTGTTTGAGGATGTGCAAAAGGAATACGATGCTGTCTTTGTTGCCACCGGCAGGGCGGGGGCTGATGCCGGCGATGTTTTCGGTCTTCCGGTCGGCAAGAAGGGTATTGAAGTGAAAAAGGGCACTTTTGAAACCGATGCCGAGGGGGTATTTGCGGGCGGCGATGTCGTGCGTAATCGCCGAAGAGCGGTGCGTTCCATAGCGGACGGTAAAGAGACGGCCCGGGCCATTGACCTTTATCTCACCGGACGGGAGGTGTCGGCGCCCGGGCGTCGTTTCAACAGCAGGGTGGGGGAATTAAAATGCGGAGAGGAAACGCCGGAACTGTTCGGCGCTTCACCCGCTCCGCGTCATGAAGCGGAAAGGAAGGGAGGCTTGACGGCCGTGCAGGCGCGGGAAGAAGCCCGGCGGTGCCTGCACTGCGAGTGCCTCAAACCCGAAAGCTGCAAGCTGCGCGATATGGCGGAAAGATACGGGGCGAAAAGCGGCCGGTACCCGGCCCAGGGACGGGTGCTGTTTTCCCGCAGCACGGATCATGATAAGGTCGTCTATGAACCGGGAAAGTGCATCAAATGCGGGCTGTGCGTGCAAATCTCCCAAGAATCGGGAGAAGAGACCGGCGTGAGCTTCATCGGTAGGGGACTGCACGTGCAGGTCGATGTGCCGTTCAAACGATCGATAAAAGAGGCGTTGCGGAAAAGCGGTGAGAAATGTGCTGAGTGCTGCCCGACGGGGGCGTTGGCGTTGAAAATTAAGTAGCCGTTGAAAAGTTATCCGGTATTATTCAGTGGCGATAGATGTTTATTCGGGAAGTTCTTCCAGGGATTTTTGAATTAATGGTCTTATTTTCGGAATACGATTCGTAACAACACGCCAGAGCAACTTTTCATCGATTCCAAAGTAGGCATGAATAAGTCTGTCGCGCATGCCTGCCATTTCTTTCCAAGGCACCGAAGGATATTTTTCACGTACGTGTTCGGGTATGTGCTTTGCCGCTTCACCAACAATTCCCAATTTTCTTACAACGGCACTAAACGTTTTGTCGTCCGTCCGGAACTGTTCAAAATC